>JBEVJJ010000001.1:0-15255 GCA_040510255.1 Nitrospiraceae bacterium
CGCGGGTGCTGCTGTTGATGGCGCACTTCGGGAAGGAGGGCAAGCCGGAGACGGTCATTGCCAAGATCAGTCAGGAAACGCTCGCCGAGATGATCGGCACCACGCGCTCCCGCGTCAGTTTCTTCATGAATAAATTCAGAAAATTGGGCTTCATCGACTACAACGGCACATTGCGGGTGCACAGCTCCCTCCTCAATGTCGTCCTCCACGACTAGGTTCGCCTTCAGTTTCATATCATTAGGTCGAGCGAGCCAGATCAAGCTGCTCCCATCAAAATTCTTCACAGTTGAGCACTTTTGATCAGACCCCACCGGTGTCTTCTAGGCATATTGGACTTAACTTTGTGGTTCGTGTCCCGCCGTCAGTCTGAACACAGGAGGCGCCACCATGACCTGCCGAGTCGCCCGATTACCCCAAGACCTTGCCCGAATGAATTTGGTTTATTGCTGCCAGTGTGGCTCCTCGAATCTTGAGGTGGTGCGCACATCAAGAATCCTGGGGCCACACCTGTGCCCGATCTGCGCGCAATCCAGAATCGAGTACAGTGTGTCGGAAAGCATGACGCGATCGTCAAGGAGTAGCCGCCTGCAGGCCTGTGCCGACTCCTCCCCGGAAAATGAACTTCAGACCATCAGAGGAACTTAGTAGGCAGAACAAAGGGATAGTCTCCTTCTCATTGTCTTCACCGTTTCTTTGTGTCCATGGGCTGAAACGGAGGCCCGCTCCACCGAAACCGAAGGACCGTGTGTCGCCATCGCCTCCACCCAAGACCCCCGCCGACAAGTTAATTCAGAGGCTCATTCAGAACGCCGTGCTCTCCGAAGAAGAAGGGCGCTCTCTCTATCAACAATGATCCCTCCACCCTGCACTCTCCGCCACGCAGCGACGGTCACGCCTGATTGGTCCCCTCCCCCCGGTAATTCTTTCGACGTGCCCAATTGTGACCAGACCGCCGCCGGTCTTCCCGCCATAATGGTCAGTGGACTTCCATCATCCAGGACCTGCTTTAACAGCTTGCACGGCACAACGGTCCTTTCCAATGGGGAAATCTATGTTTCACCACGATCGCCAGCTCACACTATTGCTTGGCATCCTTCTGCCGCTTGCGTTCGCCTGCAGCCAATCGCCTGCCGAGGGCACGAGTACCGCAAGAATAATCGTGGAAGAAACTCCCCCCAATTACGTCCGTCTCACTGAAGAAGAGATGGCCACTTCAAACCTTGCCGTCGCCCCTGCTATCCGAGGTGAATTCCGCAGGTTCCGCAATTTCCAAGGGATTGTTGGAGCCAATGAGCATGCCTTGGCGGAGGTCACCACCGTCGTGCGCGGTCGCGTCATGGCCGTGCATGCAGACCTCGGTCAAGAGGTCAAGACCGGGCAGTTGCTGGCAGTCCTCTCCAGCAGTGACCTGGGAACAGCTCAGTCCACCTATCTCAAAACCAACGCGAACCTCCATGTCGCCCAGCATGCTGCGACACGCGCGACAAGACTACTAGCGGGTAATGGCATCGGTAGTGGGGAAAATCAGCGTCGTCAAGGAGAAATGATCCGCCTCCGTGCTGAGAACCGAGAAGCGCGCGATCACCTGCGTCTACTTGGCATGAGTCGAGCGGAAGTCAACCGGCTGAACCGGGAGCACACCCTTCACTCTTACGTGTCGATTGAAGCCCCGTTTAACGGCCGTGTGATCGCCCGCAACCTGACGAGAGGAGAGGTCGTTGAAACAACGGCTAAATTATTCGTTGTCGCCGATTTGTCTGAGGTGTGGGTGACGGCCAACATCCCGGAAAGTGATATTCCCTTCATTGGCCACGATCCCGCTAAGCCGCAATTTGTCGAGGTGCGGGTCTTAGCCTATCCCAACCAGGTGTTTCAAGGAACTATCACATACGTTGGCGACATCTTGGATCAGGTGACGCGAACGATGCGACTCAGGATTGAACTGCCGAATCCCCATCGACTGTTGAAGCCTCAGATGTATGCTGCCATTCGAGTCTATTCAGAACCGGAACCCGATGTGCTGATGGTCGTCGAGCGTGCCGTTCAGCGAGTGGGTAACAGGACGTTCATCTTCGTTCAGCGGCAAGCCGGTCTATTCGAGGCGCGTGATGTAAAACTGGGGGATTCAAATGGACAGCGGATAAAAGCGCTCGAAGGGCTGCAGGAGGGGGAACAGGTCGTTGAAGATGGAGCGTTTGTGCTCAGATCTGAACTGCTGGGAAAACAGATGTGACGAAAGCGGGTTGGTGCAAGAAAGAAGATCTCGCCAGCCTGCTGAGAGACGGGTCAACATGGCAAGAAGCGTCGACTCCATTGAAGCCTTGGCGAGGCGACTTCTTACAACCACGCTCGACACGATTGCGGTCGCTGTTCACCATTTCAGTACTGAGCCGTCACAAGCAGCCGAGGTGGACTCTCACTCAAAACCGATGCAAATGCGTTCGGCACCAGGGCGAGCAGGAGACGGGTCGCGCGCAGCTTGAACTTTAAAGAGACCCCGCCTGTAAGGGCGGGGTTCTTCATGTAGCGAAGGTGACGTTTCCAGTCCCCTCATGGTCCGTTTTACGGCTTACCTGCTGCTCCAACCAGTTGCCGTTCCGCGTTCAACCAGTCTTCCACGGCCTGGCCTTCTTGCCGTCCCCCTTCCCTCGTATAATTCGTAGGCGCGCATGGCAATGCGGCCTGGATCAACCTCCGCACCCCTTGGTGCCTGCGCAGCGGGGCTTGCCTGCGCACTGCCTGGACTGGTTTTGGATGTGGCGGCTGACCGTTCCGACGTGGCGGGATTTGAAATGGTTTCTTTGCTCATTGTTCTCCTCCTTACTGGTACCCTGTTTCTTGCGGTTACCCTGGGAGATGCTCTGTCGTCCGCCGACATCACTGTGATTGGATATCGACGGACGGACAGCGCGCCCGTCGTGCGACTAAAACCCTAGGCCTTTTCCTTCACCGTGAGATCGTTCTTCACCGACTTCACGCCGGGGACCTGCCAAGCCGTCCAAGACGCTTGGGCGCTGGTCGTGAGGTCCTGTACCTCGCCGGTCAGTGAGACAACCCCCGCATTCGTCTGAGCATGAATGCCGGCTTTCTTCAGATATGAGTCCTTCGCGATCTGCTCATTGACGCGGGCCGTGATGGCATCATCCTTGTCATCCATGGCCTCGCGTTTGGACGGCGCCACGACCTGCAATTCGTTCTTCACACTCTTGACGCCGTCGATCCCCTTGGCAATCCCTTCCGCCGTCTGCTTCACCACGTCGGAATCAACCTTGCCCCGGATCATCACCAAGCCCTGGGTGGTCTCGATGTTGATCTCGCTCCCTTTCACCCGGGAATCGGCAAACAACGCAATCTTGGTCTTTGCCGTGATCCACGAGTCATTCATCGCAGTCTTTTCGTCAGTTTTGCTAACAGCCTGTGCTGATCCGGCGAGGAGCGCCCCACCGATAACCACCGCCGTGCAGAGTGTGAGGACATATCGTGTATTCATACGTCTCCTTAACTGAATGCGAAAGTGTTGTCTGAGGTTTTTCATCGTCGAATTATTCAGAGAGCCTTTGTCCGGCGTCCTTTCACCGGACCATTCTTGAACTTTGCCGACACACTCGCCGTGATTTCCTTCGATCTGCTGCAAGTCACGGCTGCAAGCTTGCCCCAGTGCTGTTTCAGGTCACCTTTGAACTGCGTCCATCTCCCTTTGAATTGATCAGTGTTCATGGATCTTCCTTTCCGTTGCTAGAACCGACACCTCGGTGTCAGGCGGCTCGCGCAGAACGTCTCGAGACCAGGTGGACCACGGCCAGGATAAGCCCGATCACGAACAGGACCCAGGAGATCTGGACCGCAACTCCGGCCACCCCCGCGAGATTCAAGGCTCCGGCAATCAATCCGAGCACTAAGAACACCAGTGCGTAGTACAGCATAGCGAACTCCTCTCTATGGAGTAGCAAGCGTGAGTCGAACAGTCCTCTGGTGCATGGCCATGATCGTGGCTGCCTCCATCAGCAACCGGACACACCAGACATGCAGCGACTCAGAGAGACTCTGGCGTAAGAGCGGCGGAGACTGGGGAATCGGTCACGCGTAGGAAGGAACAGGAAGCGCGAGGATAGGACAGTCAGCGAAGCTTCACACGTTACCCCTGCACGCTACGCGCAAAGGAGACCGGCGTCAAGCAATCTAATTGTGGGCTGGGAGAATCCTTCTATTTCAGGGCCTTTTCACCCTCAGGCAGGTACCACATCCGTCTCAATGGAGACCATGACGATCGAAGCGGATGAGTATGCCAAATATCTAAGGATGGCCTATAAAAGGAGACGTTCCCGAAACCAAACTTCCTAGGATTGGCCAAGGACCTCGACGTGTCGGAGATGGAGAACACTCATGCTGATACACATCCAGGTGACCGAGGAGGACCTCGCTCCCGGGATCAATTTTTCACAACTGAGCAATTATGACCAGCAACCATCCGTCCGGAGGCATACCATTGGAGCGACCGTCGCAAAGACACCGATGGCCACTCAGTTCGACTTATCGCTGATGACGCGAGTGAACCATGAACCACGGGAGATCTGCTTACCCAGCTCGATTTGTGGTGGCGTTGGGAGTCTTGGTGAGTATGATCATAGGATGCGCTCCTAACAGTGCGCGGTCGGTAAGCATCTCCATTAGAACGGAGCCGCTGCCAAGGCCTGATCACATACTGGTTCATGATTTCGCTGTCTCGCCTGACGCTGTCTCTCTTCGCAACACCTTGGTCTACAAACTACACCACAATGAGTTGAAGGGTCCGTCTCAAACGGAAGAACAGGTCCAAGCGGGACGGGCTGTAGCCAATGTCCTATCGGAGAAGCTCGTCAAGGAAATCCGGTCCCTTGGGCTGCCGGCGGAACGGGCATGGGGTGTCCAGCCGCTTGCGAAGGGAAGCTTCTCGCTTGAAGGTCAATTCGTGTCCATCGATGAGGGCAACCGGCCTCAGCGGATCACCATCGGCTTCGGCGTCGGAAACACCAAAGTCAGGACCTTGGTACAGGGTTACTTGGGAACGGCAGATGGACAACATCTCGTTGAGGAATTCGAAACAAGTACTGAAAGGTCCAGGAAGCCAGGCGTGGGCGTGACGATCGAACCTACGTTGGCCATGGTTACGGACGTGGCAGGCCGATTCGGTGGACCCAAGAATACAACCGAGGATGACGCTCGCCGCACGGCCGTAGCGCTAGTGAAACAGCTTATGAAGTTCTTCGTCGTTCAGGGATGGATTGCGCAGGACATGGCTCAATAGGGCGACCGCCGTTGTAGTTCTCATGCTTATTCGGAAAGGCGTGCTCCTGAACAAGAAGGGCGCGCTCTCTTTATCAACAATGATCCCTCCCACCTGCACTCTCTGCCAGGACTAAACGGTAAGTCCTGATGCGGCCTGGTAATTTTCCCACAGCTGAGCAATTGTGAACAGACCGCAAGTTCTCTGCCCGGCATAATGTCAGGATGGGGAGTCCTGTGCGGTCTGAGCGGTGGCTATACAGCGAGTCTGGCAGGTAATCGTGAGGGCCGGCCTGTCATGGCAGGTTCTATCGGCCTCGCTCCTTCCGGTCGGAATCAGCTTCCAACGGGTCTTTTCTGAAGGGTCCTTCCTAATCAGGCGTTTTTCTCAATAGCTCATTTCACCAGACGAATCCGAAGTCGATCAGGAGACCCATGGATACGGTCCGTTCATCTGCTAGCCGTAGTCCCGAGCTGGAAGAACCAATTCGCGCCGAGCTCTTCGGCCCCGAGCGGCTCGAACAGCATGCTGAAAGTCTGGCGGCTGCGCAGATTGTCACCGGCGATTCACGGCGGGGCCGGTTACTCACGCCACGGGTCCTGGAGAACGGACGGGTATTGGTGGAGTCCTACCGGACCATCGCCCGCGCGATGCGGGAGGAGAAAACGATCACCCCTGCGGCCGAATGGTTGGTCGACAATTTTCACATCGTAGACGAACAGCTTCGCGAGATCATCGACGATTTGCCTCCTGGGTATTACAGGCAATTGCCCAAACTTGCATCCGGTCACCTGCAGAATTATCCACGGGTGTTCGGAGTCGCCTGGGCATTCGTCGCGCACACCGACAGTCGATTCGACCCCGATACGCTGCGCCGCTTCGTGCTGGCCTATCAGCGCGTGCAACCGCTGACGATCGGTGAATTGTGGGCAGTGGCCATCTCGCTGCGTGTCGTGCTCGTGGAGAACCTTCGCAGGCTCGCGGAGCGGATCGTTCACAGCCGCGCGGCTCGGCTGGAAGCCGATGAACTGGCGGACTGCCTGCTGGGTGCTGGGACGTTGGCTCCGCAGGCTCCGGCAACTGTCCTCCGCCGTTTTGAGAAGACCCCTCTTGCCACGGCGTTTGCCGTACAGCTTGTTCAGCGCCTGCGTGATTTGGATCCCAAGGTGCGCCCCGTATTGTCATGGCTCGACGAACGTCTTGCCGCCCAAGGCGCCACCGCCGACGACATGGTGCACGCCGAGCATCAGCAGCAGGCGGCCATGAGCGTCACCGTGCGCAATATCATTACCAGCATGCGGTTGACGTCTGCGTTTGACTGGGCGGACTTTTTCGAGAGTGTCAGCCTGGTGAATGACATGCTTCATCGCGAGCCTCGATATACCGAAATGGATTTTGTCACCCGGGACACCTACCGCCATGCCATCGAGGATCTTTCCCGTGGCTCGGGTTTCTCCGAAATCGATGTGACCACACGAGTCGTGGACCGCGCCAGGCGGGCAGGTGTTGAACCGCATGCGAGGGAGGAGCCGGAGCGGGAGCGGCATATGGACCCTGGCTATTACCTCATCTCCCAAGGACGCCGGGGGTTTGAACGCGAACTCGGTTATAGGGTGTCCTGGAGGCGCCGGATCCTACGGTGGTACGTCCGGGCTGCAGTGCCGGGCTATCTGGGATCGCTCGCAGTGGTGACCGCCATGGTCCTGGCCTTGCCGTTGTGGTATGCCGGGGAAGCCGGCGTCACAATCGCGGGCCTCGCGCTGCTCGGTCTCTTCGCTTTCGTACCGGCGTCAGATCTCGCCATGGCGCTCATCAATCGCACGGTCACGGCAGTCCTGGGACCACGACCATTGCCGCGGATGGCACTGCGGAATGGCATTCCCAAAGAGTTGCGAACAATCGTGGTTGTGCCCACGTTACTCACGAGCCAGCAGGGTATCGATGAGCAAGTCGAACGATTGGAAGTTCATTATCTGGCGAATGCGGATGATGACCTGCGCTTCGCCGTGCTGTCAGACTGGAGAGACGCCTCGAGCGAAAGTATTCCGGGTGACGCCGAACTACTGGCAATTGCGACTGAAGCGATCGCACACCTGAACAAGCGGCACGGCCCCGTGTCGGGCGGTGGTTCGCGCTTCGTGCTGTTTCACCGCAAGCGTGTCTGGAACGAGTCTGAACACACATGGATGGGATGGGAACGGAAGCGAGGCAAGCTGCATGAGTTGAATCAACTGCTGCGCGGCTCGACAAGCACGACGTTCATGTCGGTCGGCGGGCATCCGCCCGAGTCCATTCCTTCTGTCAGATACGTCATCACGCTTGATGCGGACACGCGATTGCCGCGCGGAGCCGCGCACCGGTTGATCGGCACCATGGCCCATCCTCTGAACCGACCTCGGTTCGACCGGCTCGCCGGACGCGTCGTTGAAGGGTATGGAGTTGTGCAGCCACGGATTACGCCGTCGCTACCCACCGATGGTGAGGGCTCGTGTTTTCAAAAGACATTCTCCGGCCCCAGCGGGATCGATCCCTATGCCTCGGCCGTGTCGGATGTGTACCAGGATTTGTTCCGGGAAGGGTCGTACACCGGCAAGGGCATTTATGAGATCGACGCCTTCGAGGCGGCTTTGGCGGACAAGGTGCCGGACAATGCGATGCTCAGTCACGATCTCTTTGAAGGGCTCTTCGCTCGCGCGGCCCTGACGACCGACGTCGAACTGTTTGAAGCCTTTCCCGCCCACTATGAAGCCGCGGCAGCCAGGCAGCACCGATGGGCGCGTGGCGATTGGCAGCTGCTGCCCTGGATTCTCGGGCGTGGGCATACCGGATCTGAGCCTCGTCGCGCGGTGGTAATTCCCGCGATCGGACGTTGGAAGATCCTCGACAACCTTCGCCGCACCCTCTCTGCTCCCGCCGCGTTTCTGACGTTGATCGTCGGGTGGCTGCTACCGGCGGGATCTCCCTGGGTGTGGTCCGGGTTCATTCTGGCCACGATTGCGGTTCCGTCGCTCTTGTCCTTCGTACTCGGACTCTATCCACACCGCCGTGGTATTTCCCTGCGCAGTCATATTCGTGGTGCGATCACCGACCTGAAGTTGGCCGCGACTCAGATCGCGTTGACCGTCACCTTCCTGCCCTACCAGACCTGGCTCATGTCGGACGCGATCCTTCGTACCCTCGGTCGTCTCGTCATCACGCGGACTCAGTTGTTGGAGTGGGTGACCGCGGCACAGGCCGAGGATGCCTACACATTCAACCTGGCAGGGATGTACCGGCGTATGGCGGGCGGTGTCGTGCTCGCCGTCGTGGCTGGATGGGTGGCAACCTTTGGTCGGCACGAGTCCTGGGCTGCCGCGGCCCCGTTCATCCTGCTCTGGGTGGCCTCTCCCGTAGTCGCGCGCTGGGTCAGCCTGCCTCCACGGCTCACCGATGCCGGGCCGGTCTCGTCGGTCGATGCCCGGACTCTCCGGCTGATTGCGCGCCGGACCTGGCGGTTCTTCGAGACGTTCGTGTCTCCGGAGGACCACGCGCTGCCACCCGATAACTTTCAAGAGGAACCCAAGGCCGTCGTAGCCCACCGGACATCGCCGACCAATATAGGACTCTATCTGCTTTCGACCCTCGTCGCCCGTGACCTTGGTTGGCTGGGCGCCCTGGAGGCAAGCGAACGGCTGGAAGCCACGCTGATGACCATGAGCCGTCTCGAGCTGTTTCGCGGACACTTCTACAACTGGTACGACACGCGCACCCTCCATCCGCTGGATCCGAAGTATGTGTCCTCCGTGGATAGCGGCAATCTCGCGGGACATCTATTGGTTCTCGGCAACGGATGCCGGGAGTTGATGCAACAATCCCCCTGCGAAGGCGATCTGTTTGCTGGAATAGACGATGCCATCCAGTTGTTGCGCGAAGCGCTTGCCCACATTCCGGACCAGCGACAGACGCACACCGTGACACGGAAACAGCTCAGCCAGGCCGTGGAAGCGCTGGCCGTAGCGCTGCGGTCGCGCCCGGTCGATGCCGTCGGCTGGACCACCCGATTTGCGCAGCTCACTGCATCGTCCCATGCAGTTGCAGACATGGCGCAGGCCCTGGCGCAGGAGCGCGCAGACGGGCCCGATGGAGAATTGCGCATCTGGGCCGATGCGGTCCGAGCGTGCGTTGAGAGCCATCTCCGGGACGTAGAACTGGTGCTTCCATGGGTCCGCTTCAGTACGAAGGACCTCGCGGCCATGTTCGCCAATCCGCCCGGGCCGCTATCGGAATGGGCGACCATCGAGCCGTTCTTTCATCCCGTTCCCACGTTGGCGGCCGCCCCTGAACGTTTCGCGGCTGCACTCCGTGAGCTCGACCGCTTGCGGGAAGGCTCGCTCAGCAATCCGTCGCAGAACAAGGCCACGTTGGCAAGGATCGGTCTGCTGGCCGATGCCATACGGCGATCAGCCGCGGATGCCGCCGCCCTCATCCGCCGTCTCGCAGCCATCGCGCAGACAGCGGAGCAGATGCTACGCGCCATGGATTTCACGTTCCTCTTCGATCCGACGCGCAAGCTCTTGTCCATCGGCTACCGCGTGACCGAAAACAGTCTGGATCCCAACTGCTACGACTTACTTGCGTCGGAAGCCCGGCTGGCGAGCTTTATCGCCATCGCCAAGGGCGACGTGCCCTCATCACACTGGTTTCATCTGGGCCGTGCCTTGACGCCCGTAGGAAACGGTTCGGCGCTAATTTCCTGGTCGGGCTCCATCTTCGAATACCTCATGCCGGCTTTGGTGATGCGTTTCCCGGCAGGCAGCTTGCTGAGCCGGACGTATGAGCTGATCGTCCGTCGGCAGATTCAGTACGGTGCAGAGCGCGGCGTGCCCTGGGGCGTCTCGGAGTCGGCCTATAACGCGCGCGATCTCGACCTGACATATCAGTACTCCAGCTTTGGTGTGCCGGGTCTGGGACTCAAGCGCGGCCTCAGTGACGATGTCGTCGTCGCGCCCTACGCCGCTGCACTCGCGGCCATGATCGATCCCGCGGCGGCGACGCAAGACTTTGGGCGACTCACCGAGGCCGGCGGCAGGGGAACCTACGGGTTCTATGAGGCACTGGATTACACCGCCACACGGGTTCCTGAAGGGAAGAGCGTCGCCATCGTGCGGGCCTACATGTCGCATCATCAGGGCATGTCGTTGGTCGCGATCGCAAATGTCCTGAACGATGGGGTGATGAGGAGCCGTTCCACGCCGAACCGATCGTCCGGGCCACCGAACTCCTGCTCCAGGAGCGTACGCCTCGCGACGTGCCGGTGGCGCGACCACGCGCAGAAGAAGTCTCTGCAGCGGCGCAGATCCGCGACCTCATTCCGCCGGTGTTGCGGCGATTCACCTCTCCGCATGAGGCGACCCCGCGGACCCATCTGCTGTCCAATGGCAGGTATGCCGTCATGCTGACCGTGGCAGGTTCGGGGTATAGCCGGTGGAGGAATATTGCAGTCACGCGCTGGCGCGAGGATGCGACGCGGGACTGCTGGGGTTCCTATATTTTTCTGCGCGACACGCAGACCGGGGACGTCTGGTCGGCCGGCTATCAACCCAGCGGCGTCGAGGCCGACGAATATGAGGTGTCCTTTTCCGAAGAACGGGCCGAGATTATCCGGCGGGATGGCAACTGGACCACGACGCTTGAGGTCGTGGTGTCATCCGAGGATGATGCTGAGGTGCGGCGCATCTCCGTGACCAATGTGGGGATACGGACGCGCGAACTGCAAGTCACCTCCTACGCCGAGCTGTCCCTGGCTCCGCAGGCCGCCGATGTGGCCCATCCGGCCTTTGCGAATCTGTTTGTTCAAACAGAATTCGTGCCGGAGGTCGCCGCGCTGCTCGCCACGCGGCGCAGGAGATCGGATGAGGAAGAGACGGTGTGGGCTGCCCAGGTGGTCGTGGTCGAAGGCGAAACCGTGGGCGAACTGCAATATGAAACGGATCGCGCCCGGTTTCTCGGACGCGGGCACCATGTCCGTACTGCTGCCTCGATGATCGATGGACGCCCGCTCTCGAATACCGTCGGGTCCGTACTCGATCCGGTGATGAGCTTGCGCCGCACGGTGCGCGTGCTCCCTGGCGGGACCGTGCACATCGTGTTTTCGACCATTGTCGGCCCTGCCCGCGATCAGGTGTTGGAGTTAGCCGACAAGTACAGGGACCCGAGAGTGTTTGAGCGTACTCTGTCGCTGACCTGGACGCAGGCGCACGTTCAACTGCATCACCTCGGTATCGGGACCGACGAAGCGCACCTGTTCCAGCGACTGGCCAATGCGGTGCTGTACTCCGATGTGTCGCTGCGGCCGTCTCTCGAGACACTCGGCCACAGCACACTGGAACGTACGGCACTGTGGGCGCATGGCATCTCGGGCGATCTGCCCATCGTGTTGGTCCGCATCGACAAGGCGGAGGATGTCGACATCGTCCGGCAATTGCTGCGGGCGCATGAATACTGGCGGATGCGGCAATTATCGGCCGATGTGATCATCATGAATGAGAAAACATCGTCGTATGAACAGGGGCTGCAAGGCTCGCTGGAAGCGCTGGTGCGAGGCAGTCAGTTGCGCCTCTGTCCGGATACCGGCGGGGCGCGCGGTAGTCTTTATCTCCTGCGGACCGATCTGCTTTCTGCACAAGAGAGGATACTGTTGCAGCAGGCCGCCCGGGTCGTCCTGCTGAGCCGGCGGGGTACGCTGACGGAGCAAGTCACTCGATTACAGCGGAGGCACAGTGCAGCGCCGCCGAACCTGTCATCTCGGCGCGGGGGCACACGTCTGGATGTCCCGTTGCCTGAACGGGAACTCGAATTCTTTAACGGCCTGGGCGGCTTCGCAGAGGATGGCCGCGAATATGTCACGATCCTTGGCGAAGGGCTTCGCACCCCGCAGCCCTGGATCAACGTCATTGCGAATCCGTCGTTCGGGTTTCTCGTGTCGGAATCTGGTTCCGGGTTCACCTGGTCGCTCAACAGCCACGAGAATCAGCTGACTCCCTGGTCGAACGATCCGGTGACCGATCCGTCCGGAGAGGTGCTCTATATTCGCGATGACAACTCAGAGGAGGTCTGGAGTCCCACGGCACTGCCGATTCGCGATGACCCGGCACCCTATGTCGCCTGTCACGGACAGGGATATAGCCGCTTCCATCATGGGTCGCACGGCATTCTGGTCGAACTGCTGCAATTTGTGCCGCCCGAAGACCCAATCAAGATCTCTCGACTCACGCTGCAGAATGCGTCCGGCCGCTCGCGTCGGCTTTCGGTCACGGCCTATGCCGAGTGGGTTCTGGGGAGTTCCCGCAGCGACTCGGCGCCGTACATCATCACGGAGATCGATCAGGAGACCGGTGCGCTTTTTGCGCGGAATGCGTGGGGTGGCGAATTCGGAGGGCGTATCGCCTTTGTCGATCTTGCCGGGAAACAGACGTCGTGGACCGGTGATCGCACAGAGTTCCTGGGCCGCAATGGGACCCTCGAGCGTCCTCAGGCGCTGGAACGGGAAGGTGATTTATCGGGAAAGGTGGGCGCCGGTCTCGATCCCTGTGGCGCGCTGCGTCTCTCGATTGCCCTGGAACCGGACGAACGGGCGGAGGTTGTCTGGTTTCTTGGCCAGACGGAGGGGAGAGGGCAGGCGCGTCTGTTGCTCAACCGCTATCGCGGCGCCGACGTGAACGCGCTCGTGCATGAGGTTACTCGCCGGTGGGATGACGTGCTGGGTGCCGTCCAGGTCCGCACGCCGGAGCGGGCCATGGATGTATTGTTGAATCGCTGGCTGCTCTACCAGACGCTGGTCTGCCGGGTCTGGGCGCGCGCGGCGTTTTATCAACTGAGTGGGGCCTACGGGTTTCGCGACCAGCTTCAAGATGTCATGGCCCTGAGCGTGGCGGCACGCGATGTCACGCGCGAGCATCTGCTGCGGGCGGCAGCACGGCAGTTTGTCGAAGGCGATGTGCAACACTGGTGGCATCCTCCATCGGGACGCGGTGTACGGACCCGTATTTCCGACGACCTGCTCTGGTTGCCGTACGCGGTCGTCCAGTTCCTTGAAGTCACCGGCGACATGACGGTGCTGGAGGAAATGGTGCCCTTTCTGGAAGGCGCGCCGTTAGTAGAAGGGCAACATGAGTCGTACTTCGAGCCGCGGGTGTCCGAGACACGCGCCACCCTCTTTGAACATTGTGCGCGCGCGTTGGACCGGAGCCTTGTCGTCGGCAGTCACGGTCTTCCGCTCATGGGGACCGGAGACTGGAATGATGGCATGAACCGTGTCGGCCAGCAAGGCAGGGGTGAAAGCGTCTGGCTCGGCTGGTTTCTGCATACGGTGCTCTGGGAGTTCGCCAAGGTGGCGGCCCGGCGCGGCGAGCATGCGCGTGCAGAAACGTGGAGGCTCCACGTGAGTGCGTTGAAGGCCGCGCTCGAGCGCGACGGGTGGGATGGGGAATGGTACCGCCGCGCGTACTTTGACGATGGCACACCACTCGGCTCAGCCGCAGACCAGGAATGTCGTATCGACTCGGTCGCGCAGACCTGGGGAGTGATCAGCGGGGCAGCAGATCCGGGCCGCGGCGCGCGTGCCATGGCGGCGGTGGAACAGCATCTTGTGAACCGGCGAGACGGGCTGATTCTCCTCTTGACCCCACCGTTCGACCGGATGCCGAGGGATCCCGGCTATATCAAAGGCTATGTCCCGGGCATTCGTGAAAACGGCGGTCAATACACCCACGCGGCCGTCTGGACAGTGCTGGCGTTCGTGGCGCTGGGTGATGGGGACAAGGCCGGCGAGTTGTTCCGCATGTTGAATCCTGTTCATCGCATCTCCTCGCGATCGAACGTCCAGCGCTACAAAGTCGAGCCCTATGTCGTAGCAGGCGACGTCTACGCCGAGCCTCCGCATGCCGGTCGCGGGGGATGGACCTGGTACAGCGGTTCGGCGGGCTGGCTCTATAGGGCCGGTGTGGAATGGATGCTTGGCTTCCGCTTGCGGGGCGCCACGCTCTGCATCGATCCTTGTATTCCGCGCCACTGGCTGGCGTACTCCATTCGTTTCCGGTATCACTCGGCTGTCTATGACATTGCGGTAGAAAATCCGCGCAACGTGAGCCGCGGCGTGACGCTGACTGAACTGGATGGCAAGCCGCTGACAGGCCGCGACATTATCCCCCTCGTCGACGACGGTGACGAGCACCACATTCGCATCGTGCTGGGTTGACGTGTGTGGGAGGGATAGAGATCACAATTCCTTGCTAGTGATGAGCCGTTTTTAAGCCGATACGAATATCCAGATACTCTGTCAAAAGAATACTCATCGTATTCATGGGAGATTGAGTCGTGCACATCGAAACGCGTTTCTACCTGACGGCGGTCGCCATGTTCTTCTCCTCGTGGGTTGCGCGGCCCAGTAGGTCGCGCAAATAGTGCGCAACGACCTGCTCGAGAGTCTGGCAACGGCTCCGATTCATCTTCCACCTCTTGTCGTCGTCACGGGAGTTGGTGACCTGATCTGCCGACGGGCGGCGTAGCCTGTACGCCGCCGTTTGGCATTACTCCAACCACTGGCCCCGACCTTCCTTTGACTCTAACCGGATTCTTGATCTTCACCCAGAGCGGCTTCCTACCCTCGGTCGGATACGGATTGATTTGTGCGCTTCACCACAATCCCTTTCAGTCTTGCCTCCACGGCAGATTAAATTGAATCGTGCCGTGTTCTAACAAATGATCCACATGGATGACAGACGACGAGCGACGACACAGAAGTTTCGTGAGGCGTTGTTTGCGCGAATTTGTATTCCCAAGATGGCGTCATGGGCTAGACAGAGGATAAATCAGGGTCTAACAGCGGTAAACAGGGGAGCGGCCCTAGCTCTCGCAGATCTGGCTGGCGGGCCCAAGAATGCTTTGCCTGATCGACTCAACATACTCATTGATCATCCCGCATTCGTCTACATTGAATGGGATGGTATTGAGAG
>JBEVJJ010000002.1:0-4179 GCA_040510255.1 Nitrospiraceae bacterium
GGGACAGCTAACCGAAGCCGTGCGGCGACACCCTTTTTCGGTGATCTTGTTTGATGAGATCGAAAAAGCCCATCATGATGTCTTCAACGTATTGCTCCAGGTGCTCGACGACGGTCGTCTCACCGACTCGCAAGGGCGGACAGTCGACTTTAAGAATACCGTGTTGATCATGACGTCCAATATCGGCAGCCAGCACATTATCGATTCTCACCAAGCGGGCGCAACGTACGAGGAGATGCGTTCTGTTGTGACCGGAGAGCTTCGGAAACACTTTCGTCCTGAGTTCCTCAATCGCGTCGACGAGATCGTGGTATTTCACTCGCTGTCGGAAGAGCATTTGGCAAAGATCGTCGATATTCAGCTCGAACGCTTACGGCAAAGACTAGCCGAACGTCATATCACGCTCACCGTGACCCCCGTGGCTCTGAAAAACCTCGGCAAGTGCGGATACGATCCGGCGTACGGAGCTCGTCCCCTAAAACGGCTTATTCAGCAAGAGATCGAGACACCCATTGCCCGGCAGCTCATCAAAGGAGAATTACGCGATGGGGATACGGCGGCGGTTGATGTCAAGGATGGACAAACAGTAGTCGTACCTACTCTTCCGTCGTAGTGGGGACATGACGGCACAGTGAACCGCTGACTTGGATCTTGCTTTATCCGATTTGGACCGACCCGCCTTTTACGTCTGTATCCCCCCCACTCATTCGCTGTTTATCCAGTCGATAGTCGGTCGGGGTGACTTCCAGGACATGTCCTTTGATGGTGTGAAAGCTTCCTTGGCTGAATAGCACGCGCCCGCCATCCTGCAATTCGAGCGCAAAGACGGTGGTCCCGGTTTCCCCATGCTTTAACGCGACACTTTTCGGTGTCTTTGAGAGTTCATATGCACGACGTTCGTTGAACGTGAGGTTGCTGTCCACAACTTTCGCCTTCATGCGACCGGTTTCATCGAACAGCGCAAAATTTACCAGCAACGATCCAGCTTTTTGGGGAATTGAGATCTCGAGTTGAGGTAAGCCTTCAATGTCGATGGTTCCATTCACGTTGCGAAAGATATTCGAACCGATTTCAATATCCATAACGATCTTCTCCTGTTGCCAAGCGTCTTGGCTGCGGCCTACGATTTCTTGATCCGGTCTAGAATCAATGCAATACATCCTCCGAGGAGTCCTCCGCCCAAGATCGTTGTCATGAGTTCGACCAATTTCAATTCCCAGACCGACCCTTGCGCCTGCATTGCCTCTCGAATGCCGCCCTGCAGCAGGATAACGGCCAATGCCATCGTGGCGCCCACCAGAAACCACCATATGAACACCTTAGCCGTATGCAGCATGTCGGCGACCTAGAACTCAAGGTGTCGATCAAGGCCCCGGTACTGAATCGCTTCGGCCAGATGCGTCGCGGCGATCATGTCACAACCTGCTAAATCGGCGATGGTACGCGCGACTCGGACAATGCGTCCATATGCGCGCGCCGACAAGCCTAGGCGTGTCAAGGCCTGTTCAAGGAGATCGCGACCGACCGAATCCAATGGACAATATTTCTTAAGGAGTCGCGGGCTCAGCTGTGAATTGGTATGGATACCATCTCTCTTGAACCGTTGGGTTTGGCGGGCGCGTGCCGCCATGACGCGCGTCCGAATGAGCGCAGATGATTCGCCGCTAGGTCGGTCCTCCCGCAATTCCCGAGGCGGCACAGCCGGGACATCCAGGTGAAGGTCCAATCGATCCATTAACGGCCCGGATAGACGTCCCCGATACCGTCGAATTTGCGCGGGAGAGCATACACAATTTTTCGAACGGTCCCCATAATAGCCGCAGGGACAAGGATTCATGGCTGCGACAAACATAAATCGAGCAGGATACCGAAGAGAGCCACTGACTCTGGTCACCGTGACACTTCCTTGCTCCAATGGCTGTCGAAGCGAGTCAAGAACCGAGCGGTTGAATTCGGCTGCCTCATCGAGAAAGAGAACCCCGTTATGGGCGAACGAGACTTCTCCGGGCTTGGGAATAGTTCCCCCTCCGATCAAACCAGCTTCGGAAATGGAATGGTGGGGGGCCCGGAATGGTCGAGCCATCAATAAAGGGTAGCCTCCTTCAAGCTGCCCGGCCACACTGTAGATGCGGCTGGTTTCCAATGCTTCCTCCGTCTGGAAAGGGGGGAGGATGGACGGTAACCGTCGAGCCAACATGGTCTTCCCCGCTCCAGGGGGACCTACCATTAGCACATTATGGGCGCCCGCAGCGGCTATTTCGAAGGCGCGTTTCGCAGAGTCCTGTCCGCAAATATCGTCAAAGTCCTCCTCTTCACATCCTGTATGAAACGCAAAATATGCCGCTCGATCCACCACAGTGGGATCAAGGCAGTGTGCCCCTCGCAGAAATTCAACGGCCTCAGGCAGTGTGTGGATCGAAAAGACTACCGCGCGCCCGGCAAGGGCGGCTTCAGTGGCATTTTCTGCAGGAACGAGCAACCGGTGTGAGTTCAGACAGGCCATACCGATCGAGAGCGCCCCACTGATCGGTTTGACCCGTCCGTCCAAAGACAACTCGCCTACGATCACGTCATTTTTTACGGCTTCCGCCGGCAGCACCTGTTCCGCAACCAGAACTGCCAAAGCAATCGCGAGGTCGAGTCCCGACCCCTCCTTTTTGACACCCGCAGGGGCCAGGTTCACCGTAATTTTCTTGACCGGGAACTGAAAACCACTGTTTTTTAGTGCGGCTCTCACACGATCGCGACTTTCCCGAACGGTGGCATCGGGTAGACCCACCACCGAAAATTGGGGAAGTCCTCCGGAGATGTCGACTTCCACCTCGATGAGATGTGCTTCCAACCCTACGAGCGCCGCACTGAATACTTTTGCCAGCATAAAGCCCTATTTCTGAGACACTCGCCGGGAAACTCCTCATTCGGAGCGGGATTATAGGCAACGGGTCTCCGCGTTTTCAACCATTCGGCGCTGGTCGTTTGGGGTATCGTCAGACAAGAGATCCGCTACGGTGGTAGCGGACACCAGGTTGTTTCGGTATAATGCCCCGCATGCGCCTCTGGAGTGATATCCCACGGTGCATCTCTCCCTCCTCATCCCTGAATTGGTCTGGCGGTTTGCACAAACAACCTCAGGCGTCATTCTTCATGACGTGTATCGTGTGGCTCTTCCTTTGGATGACATGTGTTGGAACAGGACCAGGCCTGGCTGCGATAAACGAGTCCGGATCATGGAGCCGAGTTGCATCTGCGCCCACCGCGCGTACAGAAGTGACGGCCGCGACTGTATCCAACAAGGTGTATGTTGTAGGTGGCTTCAGCGCCCCGAACCTGGCCAATATCCTCGACCTGACGATCACCGATAAGGTTGAAGAATATGACCCTTCTACAGATCGCTGGCAGGTAAGGAGTGCGCTGCCTGCAAAGCTTCATCATGCGGCTGCGGTCGCCCTGGGCGAGCGGCTCTATGTGATTGGCGGATTTACAAAATCACTGCCTTCTATTTGGCAACCGGTCAACTCACTCTATGTATATGATCCCCGAACCGACTCGTGGACGGCAGGCCCGCCCATGCCGACGGCGCGTGGAGCCCTTGCAGTCAGTCAAATCGAGGGCAGGATCATTGCCATCGGGGGATATGGAGAGTCCGAAAATACCGGTGCCGTCGAACTCTATGACCCGACCGCACAAAAATGGGATATCCTTCCCTCCATCCCGACTCCTCGCGACCATCTTGTTGCGGCGACGGTGCAAGGGCTGGTCTATGCGATCGGTGGTCGCCTCGGGCGGGATTATCATCGGAATCTTTCGGTTGTTGACGTGTATGACCCTGTGACGAGGCAATGGACGAAGGCCCCTGACCTTCCGACTGGACGAAGCGGGATGACGGCCGCAGTGATCGATGATGTGATTTACGTGGTTGGCGGAGAAGCGCCAGGCGGCACCTTTTCTACGAATGAGGCCTACCGACCAGCGACCAATACTTGGATCACAGTAGCCCCGATGCCTACAGGCCGGCACGGCCTTGGATCTGCCGTCGTCGGCCATGACATGTTCGTGATGGCTGGAGGGCCGAAACCCGGTGGCTCTTATTCGGATGCCAACGAAGTTTTTCGACCTTCACGTCCCCAAATACCTTCATCTACCGACAAAGACACCGAACAACGCCGTGCCAGCTCCAGG
>JBEVJJ010000003.1:0-17630 GCA_040510255.1 Nitrospiraceae bacterium
TGCTCAGCATGATCGGAGTCCTGTTGGCGCCGCTGGCAGCGGCATTGATTCAGATGGCGATCTCGCGTTCCCGCGAGTTTCTGGCCGATGACTCCAGTGCTGAGTTGACCCACAACCCGCTCGCACTGGCAGATGCGCTACGGAAGATCTCTCGCGGGAGTCAGCAAATCCGATGCGTTACGCCACTCCAGCGACAGCCCACCTCTTCATTTTGAATCCATTTTCAGGGGGCGGCTTGGCCACATTGTTCAGCACGCACCCGCCGATCGGACAGCGCATCGCGAGGTTGGAAGCGATGGCGCATAAGGTGGTATAGCCCTGGAGAGACGTCTTGCCGATCAGATTGGATCTCACAAATGGACTTGAGTACTTACCAGGTGAAACGATTGCATCGGAAACCTTGGAGCCCGTCGGCCATTGCGTCTGCCGCGACTCTTCCTCACATCCTCAGTCATGACGACGTGGAATGAAGCTCAAGCATCTCGATTCTCATGGTCCCCAGGGGCAATTGGCCAAGCTGCTTCGAGCCCACGGTCCATCCAATTGGACGTCACCAATGGTTGATACCGATGCGCAGTTTCGAGTAAGGTCTGACGCAAACGCCGAGCCATTACACAGATTCCAGCTCACGGGGGAACCATGACAACGCTCTCAACCGCTACTCTCGCTCTCGTCGCCCTGCTCATGATCGGTTGCGAAAAGGCCTACTTTGCCACAATGGAAACGATGGGCTATGCAAAGCGCGACATCCTGAGCAGTCGTGTGAAGGACGCGCGTGATGCTCAGGAGGATGCAAAAAAAGAGATTCAAAGCGCCCTGGACCAATTCGGCAAAGTGGTGAGCTACGAGGGGGGCGACCTCGAAGCTACCTACAAGAAACTCAGCGCCGAGCTCGATGCCAGCGAAGACGCGGCGGAAGCCGTGCACAAGCGGATTGGCGAGGTGGAGTCCGTGGGCGACGCTCTGTTCAAGGAGTGGAAGTCCGAGCTTGACCAATACTCGAACAAAGACCTGCGACGGCGCAGCGAAGCGAAGTTCACGCTGACCAAGAGCCGGTACAACGACATGCTCGGCGCGATGAAGCGGGCCGAAAAGCGAATTGATCCCGTCATGCGTCCTCTCCGTGACCAGGTCCTGTACCTAAAGCACAACCTCAACGCACAGGCCTTATCCGCTGTCAAGGGTGAGTTGGTCAAGGTGGACGCTCAGGTCGATCAACTCGTCAAAGACATGAACAACTCGATCGCTGAGGCCGATAAGTTTATTCAGACCTTGGAAAAGGAAGCGACCTGACATTCACTCGAGACGCCCCGTCGATAGAGCTTCCGCGTACTCGTCCGTTCCAAAACGAATGGAGTCGCCTCAAGGCGGCCAGATCATCGGTCCCACCTGCTCTCCTGACCTGTGTGCCGATCACACGCTGCAGCATTCTTTGTCAAGGGACGAGCCGATATCTTAGGTATTATTATCAGGCCCAACTATATCTATCACAATAGAGCCAAAACTCCCGTCGGAATTCTACGACGCTCCTCTGACTTCGACTCGCGGGTCATGGTAAGCTCATGAACAGTGGTCTTCGATTGTTCAAGTGATCCGGAGATCGACGTTCCCTTGCTGATGTCTCATGTTCAATCTCCCTCCGTTCTCAATCCCACTCGTTCGCGTCCCTCATTCGTTATGGCATCGGTGATAGCCTTCCTCATAAACGGAGCATCAGATTGATGTCCTCTGGTGATCTCTCGAGCCACGGCACGTTAGACAGATCATTCACAACCACTGAAGCCTTTCTTCACACCTTGGCCAGCCAGGCATCCATTGGAATCTTGTTGAGTGATCCGTACGGGAATTGTCATTTTGTCAATCAACGCCTCTGCGAATTAAGCGGCCTGACCTTGGCCGCCGCCGCCGGCGAGGGGTGGACCAAGGCTCTCCACGCCGATGACCGGAAGCGCGTCCTGGACGAATGGCATGAGACCACGCGCCACATCCGACCATTCTCGAGCGAATTCCGCTTCCAGCGCTCTGATGGAACCGGCCGTTGGGTTCATGGAGAAGGGTTCGCCCTCCGCACGCAACCGTCCGAGATCTCCGGCCACTTTCTTATGGTTCGAGATATCACGGCAAGAAAGCAGGCAGTCGAAGCTCTCCGTGTCAGCGAAGAACGTTATCGCAGCCTCGTCCATCTTTCCCCGCACGCAATATTGGTCATCGCGGACGAAACCATTGCGTTTGCCAATCAAGCCGGCCTGAGGATGATGGGAGTGGCTTCTGCAACGGAGCTGGTTGGACGGTCCCACCTGGATTTCATCCATCCCTCGATCCGCGACCATGGCGCTTCTATCAAAACCGAAGAGGCCCCTTTCCCACGCGAGGCAACTATTCTCCGTCGCGACGGCGCGACCGTAGAGGTGGAAATTGTCGGAGCGCCGATTAGTTTTGACGGCCGTTCCTCGCTGTTACTCATTCTTACCGATATTACGGAACGTAAACATGCGCAATCATCCTATCTGATCGCCCGCCAGGAAGCCGTGGCGCATCGACAGGACGCTCGGAGAATGGAAGCCATGGCGATCTTGTCGGGCGGAATCACGCATGAGTTCAACAATTGTCTCACCGCCATCCTTGGTTTTAGCGAACTGGCAATGCCATCTGTCGCGCCGGATTCCAAAGCCCATGGGCACCTTCAGCAAGTTGTCACCGCCTCCAGGAAGGCGCGTGACTTAGTGAACCAGTTATTGGTGTTCAGACAGCAGCCGGAGCCTGCTAAACAACCGGTGTCTCTTCATGTGCTGTTGAGGGAAACATTGAGACGACTAAAACCCGCTTTGCAGCAGAATATTACGGTTGAGACGTGGATCCAGACACCTACTCATCCGGTTCTCGCTGATCCAGCCCAACTCCATCAAGTGTGTGTGAGTTTGGTGGCGAATGCTGAGCAGGCGATGAAGGAGACGGGAGGACTTCTCACCGTGCGCCTCAGCGATGTACTGATGGAGCCGCCTGCTGGTGGATGTCTTGCTCAGTTGGCCGCCGGGGAGTATGTCTGTCTCACCACGACTTACACCAGTCAGGGGCCCAGGATTTCCGACCACACGGCCGTGTTCGCCCCGTTTGGCGCCGCACCCCATGGAGAGAACGGAAGCAGAGGAGGACTGGCTGGGGTTGATGAAGTGGTCAGGAGCCATGGGGGGGCAATGCGCGTTAGTACCGACAAGGTCACCGGAACATCCGTCGAGGTATATTTGCCGGCACTGAATCCCGGCACCACGTCGGACACCACCCCATGCGGCGTCATCCCCGGCGATCAGGGGGATTCGGACGTGTTCGAAAGATGAGGATTCGCTTGCCCGGATAGGGAAGGAGCGCTAGATTTGTTTACAGGATGTCAAGCCGTTATAGGATGTCGCATGCCCGCATGGGAGTCTCCCAACCATTCTGCGGCTCTTCTTGATCCTGAGCGCGTATTCGAGGACCCCTATGGCATCAGTATTGATTGTCGATGATGAAGACGCAATCCGGCAATTGATAAGGGACGCCCTCGGGCAAGCCGGGTATCACGTGAGTGAAGCGCGCGACGGGAAGGAAGGGCTCCTCTGTTACCGTCAATCTCCTGCCGATCTCGTGATTATGGATATCCTGATGCCAGACCAGGACGGCCTCGAAAGTATCATGACTCTCCGACGTGAATTTCCCGCCGCGCGAATTATTGCGATTACCGGGGGCAGCGACATGATCGGCATCTTGAACTTCCTCGACGTCGCGAGGATGCTCGGCGCGCGGCGAACACTGCAAAAGCCTTTCGACATCCAGCAACTTCTGGATGTCGTACAGGTCGAATTACACACCTGACGCTCCCTCCTCGTCCTCCGACAGCCTCTTCTCATTCTTGACTTGCCTGAGGACCTGCCACACTATGGACATCGCTTTGTCGACGGAAAGCATGACGATGTCATGGTGGACCCCGCAACTGAACGCACTGCTCGGAACAGTTGTGGTCATCATCGGAGGGGGACTGCTGTGGGGCTCCCTACCGGTCTGGTCGAATGTACTCCTGTTCTGCGGTGTTTTGACGTTCCTGCTATGGAGAGGGGACACAATCGGAGCAGTTTGGGCGTGGTCAACTTTGATTCTGGGAATCGAAAGTGTAGCCTGGCCTATTGTCACGATGGTTCAAGTGAGACTGACCACGAACCAACCGAGCGACGAGGACATGGGCCTGATGCTGAATGCCGTGTTGTTCGGGCTGGTTTCATCTGTTTTCTGGATTTCTTTCGCGTATGGACTCTTTAAGCGAAAATCCGCGGCTGCCGGGGATGTCCCTGATCCTACGCCTGTTGCCCGGGACGTCAAGCCCCAGGGCACCCGCAAAAACACTCGGCGCTCATAGCATGGAGATGGGATCGACGTCCACCGCGAGCTTGAGACCCCCTCGTCGCGACAATTGCTCCATCTCTGATAACGTCGCCTGCACAACCCTTCGCCCATCCTCCTGCCTGCGTGATTTCACGAGCACATGCCAGTGATGGCGCCGGCGCAATCGCGAAACAGGCGCAGGGGAGGGACCGAGTATGGTCACCGGCCCAGGAGCGGTTGAAATCACCGGACCGGCGGCGGCATGGGAACTGTTGCCCGTCTGTACAGAACCAGCGGCTGTTTCACGATGAAGCGCCGATACCCATTTCTCCGCGATGTCCCTCACATGATTCTCCAACCTTCCTGATATAGTGAGCTGAATGAGATGGGAGAACGGTGGATAGTCGAGTGCCCGTCTGAATTCCAGCTCTTGTCGTAGAAATAGCGCAGGGTTCCCTTCCATAACCGCTGCAATAGCATGATGGTTAGGCAGGATGGTTTGTATGAGCACTTTCCCCTCCTTCCCGGGCCGGCACAGCGCGACCGCGTCCTGAAGAGCATGATACGTGTGCTCGGTGGAACGAAAATCAGGACGGTGGAGACCTGTATCCGCATTAAGAATACCGACAAAACCTGAAAGGGGCATACGCCCGCGAGGGAATAACATCTGAGTGCCTATGATAAGGTCGATTTCTCCGGCTCGAATCAACGTTCCAAGGGCGTCAACTTGCGATTCGCGTTGTATGGTGTCCCGATCCATTCTCCCGATCCGTACATGAGGAAAATATTGCCGCAGAGATTCCTCGATGCGCTCCGTTCCGGTTCCCACTGGTTCCAAGTGCGGCGCATGACAGGCCGTACAGACCTCCGGCAACGTCATAGCGTGGCCACACGAATGGCACATCAACCTCAACGCCTTCTTATGAAAACTCAGGGCAAGGCTGCAGGATGGACAATGAGGAATTTGGCCACACGCCCGACATGATAGCAACGACGCGTAGCCCTTTCGATTGAGGTACAGTGTCACCAGTGAGCCACTTGCCATCGCCTGCCGGATGCCATCAAGCATCGGAGGAGTCAGAAGCGTTCCCCGGGGATAGCCCCGGAGATCGACCACCTCGGTTTCGGGCGGTGCGGACTGATTCGGCACGATGACGTGAGGTGCGTGATTCAGCTCGGCCGACCGGATGCATTCCAGAGACGGATGGCTGGAGGCCAAGACGAGCGCGGCCTTCTCAGCTGTCGCTCGATGATATGCGACATCTCGTGCATGGTAACGAGGTACATGCTCCTCCTTCAGCGCCGGATTGTCCTCTCCTTCCACCCATATCAACCCGATTTCTCGTAGAGGCGCAAAAATAGAGGATCGAGTACCGACGACAATATCGGTGACGTCGGACGTCGCAGTCTGCCACGCGTTGGCTCTTGCTCTGGAAGATAATCCGCTGTGGAGTAGGACGATGTTCGCACGGCTCGTCTGCCGGAGAACCTCAACCAGTTCCTTGGCCCGGTCAACCTCACCGGCTACGACCAAGATGCGACGCTTTCGGTGGAGCAATTCGCCGACCCCCTCGATAAGGCAGGCCAATCGATCGTTGGACGAAGCCTGCAGGACGACCATCGACGAAATCCCCGTGTCTAGACCGGCTCGCAACTCCTTCAGAAACTGTGGTTGGGTGTCCCCCGCCCGGACTTGGAGGACCGGCAGGCTGTCGATGAATTTTTCAGGTTGACGTTCCTGATGCGTCCCACGAACAGGCGTTGTGTTTTTACCCATCTCCCGTTCAACAATCCATCCCTTTTCGAGAAGCGCCCTGCGCGATTGCAGCGAGACATCGGTATCTTGTCCCTGTAGGGTTTTCCAGGCTAAACCCGATGGATGACGCATGAGGAGGTCCAGAATTGTCCTCTCACCTGGGGGGAGGGTTTCCTGGTGTGTCGCTCCCTGTCTGCCTTGAGTGGTAAGGACATACTTCATTATTGGCTTTGTAGCGGATGCCGCAGGCGGCATCAAGAGTTTGACACACTGCCCCCATGGCGCGAGATACCGCTCGGATAACCACTGCGAAAGGTGCAATTGCGAAGGGCCAATCTCCTCTGGCTGATCAGCTTTCAAAAGCGATAGGACTTCCTTCATGCGCTTCGCTGGAGCACCGATCGGCGGATGGTGGCGTAGTGCCACCACGATGGCTTGCAACGTGGTCGATCCAAAGGGAACCATAACTCTCTGCCCCACGGCCATTGTTCTTCGCAATGCCGGAGGTACGACATAGGTGAACGGTCGGTGCAGGCGCCGCGGAACGATGACATCAACGTAGAGGGGTGATTGATCGTCCAGGAGATCCGACGCGGAAGTTGAAGACGTCATGCGGCATTCTACAGTTTGGATAGGTAATCAACAATCGAGGTCTCGCCGACATGGTCAGCGCATCGTCGAAGGAAGAGAGTTATTCGCGTGGACTACGCGTGCGAGGATCAATCAGGTTGCAGACCGGGGACAACTGTGAGGTTGCGGGGAAGTTTGCGGATGAAGACGAACGCTACTGTGACGGCGGAACAGGCATGTCAGGAGGAATGCTACTTCCTTGAACGGTCGTCGAACCTTGATTTGTTCCAGATTCCGCACCTGAGGTTACCGATTGGTCACCTAGATTCGGATTCGGTTGGGCATCCAAATTCCGGAAAGGGGAGGACGGTGAGGCAGGCGTCACGACGACGGTAGACGTCTTGATAGGACTCAGCACTGCTTCCTTCGCTTCCTTTTGTGCCTCGAGAGGGGCCTCGTCATAAAGGACAACTTCAATCCGGCGATTGTGTTTGCGTCCTTCTTCCGTTGCGTTGCTCGCCACAGGCCTGCTCGCCGCATAACCTACGGAAGAAAGTTTGGCGGAATCAAGTCCTCCGTTCTCAACGAGATGACGAACGATTCCTGCTGCACGTGCTTTCGACAATTCCCAGTTCGAAGGAAAGGCGGACCTGAGCGTGGGCCCGATCTCCATGTTGTCGGCATGACCCTCGACTCGAATGTGCTTGTCAATGGCCGCGATTTTCAGATACTCGGCAATCCGCTCAAGAACAGGCAATCCTGCCGGTTTGATTCGGACCTCTCCTGATTCATATTCCAACTGATCCACCAAGTCTTCGAGGTTTATGCGCGCTCCTCCCTGGATTGGTTCCAAGCGGACCTTCCCATCGGACTTGGCCGTCTTTGGACCATGCGCGACTGAAGGAGAATCTCCCTGCATATCGGGAACCACTTCGTCGGAGTGCAATTCCTCCAGGGTTCCACGATCCCTGTGCCGAACCCGATCCCCGACAAACACCCTGGACGTCGAACGCGCGATGATCGCTGTGGCTGTGCGATCCTCGCATGAGATGACTTTGAGCTCTCCGACCTTTCGGCGTGGCAGCGCACCTCCGATTCGGAAAACATCTAGACGATCCCCCGCATGAATACCATGTGCGCGCCCCTGATCAAGGTACACGACATTACCCTGGCCCACCAGCGACATGTTCTTATCGGATTGTAAGTCGATAATCATGCCCTCGGCGCCTGCGGAGACACGGACCTCTGAAAAGGGTTCCTCCATTGGATTGGGCGCGAACTTCATGACCGGGTCTCCCGGTGAGACCGACGAGTACGTTCGAACAATTTGAACCATTGTGAGAGGGGAATCGTTCTCGATCACGCGAACCACTCCGGTCCTAGTAACCAGGTACCCCATGTATTCCTTGGTGCGAGGATGGAAGACCTTATGGACCCTCCTGTAGATTGTGAAAAGATCTCCGATCGCTGTCTCCTGGGGACGGGCTAGCCTCAGATACAAGATATCGGTGTCTCGCCAGCCAAGAATCATACGATTCCCGGTGGTCTGATTGTCGCCCGTTATGAAGTTAACGACCCCATCCTGCGGTGTATCTTTGCGGATTGACCCGGCTGCGAACTGTAGCGCCGGTTCGCCCCATTTGACGGATTGGGCATCCTGAGCGCCGGCCGACGTCGTAGCAAGAACCAGAAGGCCCAGCGCAATAGTAACAAGGTTCGTCCGATTGTATCGTCTGATCATATTCATCACACTCATGGTTACCTGTAGCAACCTTAGCAAACGACCGGGTATTGTCAAGGAATCTGCATTCGATAACCCCGCAACGAGAGCTTCTATTTGCCCCCCCGTCAATGATAGAGTGTCTTGTGGATGGCCATCGACGTCAGGCCTGTGTCGCTTCGCTGGCTCATCATGAGCATCAGGAGTTCAGGGAATGGCCCGCATAGAAACTCAGATACCTCGTCGAAAGAAGCCGGCGCAGCGCATGGAACTCGAATCTGAATGGGAAATGGATCATGGCACCCGAGAAACGCATCTCAAAATGACGCCTGACCGGATGCAGCCAAAAGGAGGCGTCTCCAAACAACACGATGATTCTCCCGCTCAGCAGTCGAAGCGTTCATCTACAACTATCTGACACTTCTAATCTTTCTAGGACTTTCGGGACGCGCAAGTCTAGGTCCTTTGTCCGCTTGCTATTAGAAATAGGCGGGGACTAAGATTCCCAACTCCTTTGCATCCTTGAGCCTTTGGAGTCGTTGCTCATGGTCGGTGCAGATCTTCTCCTGGAATACCTCACACGGTATTTTCCGGTCCTGGTCTTCATTTTCGTCGCACTGGGGTTCGGCGTGGTCACCCTGCTGCTCAGTTATCTCGTTCAGCCCAAATATCCTGAGCCTGAAAAGCTTTCGGCATATGAGTGTGGTAGTGAACCGTTCTCCGATGCGCGCATGCCGTTCCCCGTTCGCTACTATATTTTCGCCATGCTGTTCGTGATCTTTGACGTGGAAGTTATTTTTCTCTACCCCTGGGCAGTCGTCTTCAACAAGATCGGCCTCATTGGGCTTATTGAAATGATGATCTTTATCGCACTTTTTCTGGTCGCCTATGCCTACGCCTGGCGTAAGGGAGCATTGGAATGGGACTAATACAAATCGGCCGGCAAGGCAAAGACGGAGCTCCCGACATCATCACCACCACTATTGAAAAAGCCGTGAATTGGGCCCGAAAGGGTTCCCTGTGGCCGATGACCTTTGGACTGGCCTGTTGTGCAATTGAAATGATCGCGGCCGTGTCATCACGTTACGATATGGACCGTTACGGAGCCGGCGTTTTCAGAGCCTCACCGCGCCAGTCCGATCTAATGATCGTGGCCGGGACGGTATGCCGGAGAATGGCGCCCGTCATTCGAAAAATCTACGACCAGATGCCGGAACCCAAATATGTGATTGCGATGGGCTCCTGTGCGACCTCCGGCAATATTTATGACAGCTATAGCGTGGTTCAAGGTGTCGACCGCTTCGTGCCGGTTGATATCTACGTCCCCGGATGTCCTCCTACTCCCGAAGCTTTGTTTGATGGGATTCTTAAGCTCCAAGAACGAATCATGCAAAAGCGGGTTTTTGTCAAACAACCGCAGGAAGTCAAGCAATCTCTCAAGGTATAGGGATGACGGTGCGACATGAGCGTGATCGCAAAACGCATTGAGGAATCGTTTCCAGCGGGGTTTATCAAAGCCGTCGAATGGCGTGGAGACGTGGCGGTCACCGTCAAGCGGGAAGCGCTTCACCAAGTCGCATCCTTCCTGCGAGAAGATCCGGCGATGGCATTCGACTACATCGTTCATGTGAGTTCAGTGGACTGGCCTGATGAGGAGGAGCGATTTGAAGTCGTCTACGAGTTATATTCGATACGGCACCGCCATCGAATCCGTCTAAAAACGCGTGCGCCTGAATCAGACTGCGTGGTCGATTCTTTGACGGGTCTTTGGAAAGGCGCAGACTTTATGGAGCGGGAAGTGTACGACATGATGGGCATTAGGTTTCGCAATCATCCCGACCTCCGGCGCATTCTCATGCCTGACGAATATGAGGAAGGCTATCCGCTGCGAAAGGATTTCCCTCTGCGCGGGAAGGGATGGCGCGATACGTTCGAGTTTTTGGATGAACCGGCCAGATAGCACGAGAGATCAGGATTATACCCACAATGCCCCCATTTGAAGATCAGCGCGCGACAATATACAAAGTTGATCCGGAGCATCCGGAGAGCGCGACCCTTCCCACCCTGCGGACCGAGGAACTCTTGCTGAACATGGGTCCTCAACACCCGAGTACGCACGGCGTGTTGAAGGTGATTTTGGAGTTGGAAGGGGAACGGCTGGTGAAATCCACGCCCGTCATGGGATTTCTTCACCGAGGCGTAGAAAAACTTGCCGAAGAGGGCACGTACCACCAGTTCATCCCGCACACGGACCGTCTGGACTATGTCTGCGCCATGTACAACAACTTTGCCTATTGTCGGGCAGTTGAAAAGTTGATGAACCTCACCGTTCCGGAGCGGGCGGACTACCTACGAACCATCGTCGCCGAGGTCCAACGGATCATCGGTCATCAATTCTGGCTGGGTACCCAAGCGCTGGACATCGGCGCCATGACGGTATTTTTCTACTGTTTTCGGGACCGGGAAATTCTCCTCGATTGGTTTGATGAATTGTGCGGGGCCCGCTTGACGACCAGTTGGTATCGCATCGGCGGTGTCGAACGGGATCTCACAGAATCACTCCTCGCCAAACTCCGTCAATTTCTGGATTACTTCCCCCCGAAAATCGACGAATATGTCGTGTTCCTTGAAAAGAATCGGATCTGGCTGGCACGAACGAAGGGCGTGGCTGTCATCTCAGCCGAAGATGCGCTGAGTTTCGGGCTCAGCGGGCCGACGCTGCGTGGGTCCGGGGTCGACTACGATTTACGAAAATATGAACCGTATGCGGCCTATCCCCGCTGTGAGTTCAGCGTTCCGGTGGGGAAAAACGGTGACACCTACGACCGCTACTGGATTCGCGTTCAGGAGTTGTATGAAAGCGTAAAGATCATCAGACAATGTCTGGAGCAGATGCAGGAAGGGCCGATCATGGCGGATGTTCCCAGCGTGACGCTTCCGCCGAAAGAACGCGTCTTTACCAATCTCGAATCAATGATTCAGCAATTCAAGCTGTTTTCGCAGGGCTTCAATGCTCCTCCGGGCGAGATCTATTGTGGGACCGAAGCGCATAAGGGTGAACTTGGTTTCTATATCGTCAGCACAGGCGGAGGTAAACCCTACCGCCTCAAGATCCGTGCTCCATCCTTTATCCATATGGGAGCATTCGATCACATGTCCAAAGGCTACATGATCGCCGATGCCGTGACGATTTTCGGCACCTACGACATCGTCATGGGAGAATGCGATCGCTAAAGGAGAGAACCATCAGCCATGGGTCTTAAACCCGCAACAAATCCAGACGCTGAAACCGCATCCATAGAGTTGACGATCGACGGGAAGGCAGTAACCGCCAAAGACGGCGTGTCGCTCTACGACGTGATCTCCAACACGGGCAAGATCATTCCTGCCATGTGCTATCACTATACCTTCGATCCATTCGGTTCCTGCGGCATGTGCCTCGTCATGCAGGAGGGGAAAAAAGCCCCGGTCCGTTCCTGCACGGCAAAAGCCACAGCAGGGATGCTTATTCGAACCGAAGGAGATGACCTCTTCCAGGCGCGGAAGAAGGCCGTCGAAAAACACCTGTCGGTACACCCGCTGGATTGTCCTGTGTGCGATGCGGACGGCCATTGCGAATTGCAGGACATGGCGTTTCAGCACGGCGTTACCAATTTGGCCAATGCCAAACAGAAATTCATTCCGGAAGATACCCGTAGCCTGGTGCTGGATTTCAATATGAACCGCTGTATCGCTTGCGCAGAATGTATCAACGTCTGCAAGGACGTGTTGATGATCGACGCGCTCCAGTTCATGAAAAAGGGCGGCTTCAATCAGGTGGTGGCCAAGGGGGACGCGCCTCTTTCCTGCGAATTCTGTGGGGATTGTCTTGCCGTTTGCCCCGTCGGGGCGATTACCAACAAGTACTCGAAGTATCTGTACAAACCCTGGCAAATGAAGAAGACGACAACCACTTGCAACTATTGTGGTGATGGCTGTCAGATGTACATGGAAACCAAAGATTCCGAGGTCGTTCGTGTCACTTCCCCCCTCTCGTGGAAAAACAAATGGGGCGACCGGACGGATACGGCCAAAGGCCATGGCGGCATCTGTGTTCGAGGCCGGTTTGGATTTCAGTATATCGATAGCAAGGATCGCCTCCGCCAACCGCTCCTTCGAAAGGACGCTCAACTGGTCGAGACTCCATGGTTGGAAACCATGGAAACCCTGGTCGACCGGCTCACGGATATTCATAGAAAACATGGTCCTGAGTCGATCGCTGGGTTGATCACCGCCCGCTGCACGAATGAAGAGTTGTACCTGTTCCAAAAGCTCATGCGGGCCGGGTTCCGCAGCAACCAACTCGATAGCAGCGCGCGGTATGGCCATCTGAATTTTGTCCACGCCGTGCGTCATGCCCTCAATATCGGACGCTCTCCGAACGACTGGGAAGATCTCACCAAGGCGAAAGCCATTCTTCTTGTCGGCTCCAACCTCACGGAAACCAACCCCTTGACGTCCGTGCGCGTGAAGGAAGCGATCCGGGTGTACAAATCCCAGGTGATCGTGATCGATTCGGCGATGACCAACATCGCGCAACTTGCCTCGCACCCTCTCATCATCAAACCCGGCACCGAAGGGGTGTTGATTAGTGGGCTCGTGAAATCAGTCATCGAACAAGACCTGATCGACGAGGACGTGACCAGGCGGCATCCGGCGGCATTTGCGGCGTTGAAGCAGGCAGTTGCGCATGTCACCCTCGAACAGGCCGCGACCCAGACAGGCATTTCGGTCGACTCGATTCGTGAGGCTGCTGCCATTTTTGCGGAGGCGCCGCGTTCAATCGCGCTGTGCGCCGAAGGCATCGTCCGTCGACCGAATGGCTATCGCAACGTACTCAACCTGATCGATCTCGCCTGGGTCACCGGCAAACTCGGTCGGGCCGGATGCGGTGTGAACACCGTTACCGAGGAAATAAACGAGCAGGGCGCGGTCGACATGGGCGTTGCTCCGGAATTTCTGCCGGGTCAGGCTCGATTTGATGATCCAACCGTCAGACAACGATGGGAGCAGGCCTGGGATGTCACCCTGCCGGCGGCATCGAGTGGGGCGAATCTGCTGCAGATTCTAGAGCGATGCCGGAATGGGCAGATTAAAGCGCTGTACCTCATCGGGGAAAATCCTCTCGCAACACTCCCGGCTTCTGCCGGAGTGCGAGCCGCGCTTGAAAAGCTGAGCCTGCTGATCGTACAGGACCCATTCCTCACAGAGACCGCCCAACTGGCTCACATGGTCCTCCCGGCTTCCACCTATGCGGAGAAGGACGGGACCTTTACAAACCTGGAAGGTCGAGTCTTACGCGTACGTCAGGCCCTGGATCCGATCGGCGAGAGTCTGCCGGATTGGCACATTATGACCGCCTTGGCGAATGGGCTTGGCCATCAATGGCACTACGAGTCCGCGCAGGATATTCAGAACGAAATCATGAAGCTCTTGCCGGGGTATTACAACCTGGGCCAACCGCGGCCATTGGTCCTGAATCCCGACACCTATCTCTCGAATGGCTACGTGTCAGGTGTCGCAGCTCGATATGGCGCCGACGTAAGACCTGCCAAAGGGACACATGATGCGACCCGGCCGTTCATGCTGGTCATGGGACAGGTTCTCTATCATTCCGGCAAGCTGTCGACGCGCGCCTCCGGTCTCGTCCAGATCCAGCCTCCCAACTCAGGCCGTCTGGGCATGCACCCAAAGGACATCGAGCGCTTAGGCCTGAACGAAACTTCGCAGGTGACGGTCAGTTCAGGCACTGGATCCGTGCGATTGCGAATCAAACCAGATTACAATGTCATGCCCGGCAGCTGTTTCTATCCCGAGCATTTTCTTGATCCACCGGTCAAAGACCTGATGACGGTCGAAGCGGATCCCATCACCGGAGTGCCGTACTTCCAGTCAACACGCGTAAGTATTGAAAAGGTCTTATCATGACGGTAAGCTCGTGCGTCTTTTTGCCTGAATGTGATGTGGAGATTTCATGAGCGTAGTCGCTCTCACTAAAAAGGTATTGCAGGCGGCGTTATTTTTCGAGATTTGGGACGCGATGAAGGTCACCTTCAAGCACATGTTCCATCGCCCGATCACCTTTCAGTATCCTCGGGAACAACGAACGATCCCCGACGCGCACAGAGGCGCATTGGGACTGTTGCGATATGAGGATGGCCAAGAGCGGTGCGTGGGCTGCGATCTCTGCGAAGCGGCCTGCCCGTCTCATTGCATCAAAGTCATCAGCGAGGAAGACAAGAGCCGTCCGCTTCAGCGCTTCGCCTCCGAATTCTATATCGACATCACGAAATGTGTCTTCTGTGGATACTGCGTGGAAGCCTGTCCCGTAAATGCGCTGGCCATGACCAAGATGTATGAGTATTCAACGCATGACAAGCGGACCCTCCTATTCGATAAGTCCAGACTCTACGAGATCGGCGAGCGCCATCTGGAAGACGCCAAAAAGTATTTGTACGCCCATAACCAAGAGAAAAATTCGCAAGAGAGCCGGGAATACCGCTATTATTTCCCGCAATCGGTTCTCAAGCCTACGCAGACACCGCCCAAACACCTGAGTTGAACCGGACCGTTATGGCCTTGGTGTTCTTTAGTTATTTCGCATTGGTAAGTATTGTCGCCGGTGTCCTGACCGTGGCGATGAAGCATCCTGTCCACTGCGCGCTCGCGCTGCTGGCGTTACTGCTGCATGTCTCCGGTTTGTTCATCATGCTGAACGCCGAGTTCTTGTGGGCCGTTCAGGTCATTGTCTATGTTGGAGCCATTCTGGTGTTATACCTGTTCGTCCTCATGCTGTTGAACCTCAAGACTGATGAACGGTACTTTCATACCAAAACTCCATACCTGCTCGCACCGGCCGTGTTCGGCGCCATCTACCTCATCGTGTTGATGGTCCGCTCTCCTTTAAGCGGGACGAAAGGTGATGTTCCGGCAACCGCAATCCTCCAGCAAGGGGATACGTACGCCGTCGGGATCAAGATGTTCAGCGAATATCTCCTTCCTTTCGAAATCATCGGGATCTTCCTGACTGGCGCGATCGTGGGGGCCATCGTGCTGGCCAAAACGCCAAAGACGCTGGAAGGCAAGCGGGAGACATGATCCCTCTCTCCGCCTATGTAGCTTTGAGCGCCGTCCTATTTGCAACGGGCTTACTCGGCGTATTGATCCGCAGAAATTTCATTATCGTCCTGATGGCCGTCGAAATCATGCTCAATGCAGCGAACATCAATCTGGTCGCATTTTCCTATCACTTGGACTCCATGGCGGGACAGATCGTCGCATTGTTCATTATCGCCATTGCGGCGGGCGAAGCCGCCATCGGTCTAGCCATCATTATCGTCGTCTTTCGCGGCAAGATCTCCACCAACGTCGACGAGATGAATCTTTTGAAGTGGTAACGTGTCCGATTCCATTGATCTGATCATTAAGCTCATTCCGCTGTTCCCCTTGATGGCCGTTGTCATAAACGGCCTCCTTGGACACCGGTATTCTCCTGAGTTCGCCCACCGGTTGGCGTGGGGATCTGTACTCCTCTCGTTCCTGTCCACCCTCGCAGTCTTCACAGATGTTCTTAGAACCGGAACCGCCCGCGAAGTGGTCCTCTATAGATGGATCTTCGGTGGTGATCTGACGATCAATCTCGCCTTTCTCGTCGATCCCCTCACGTGCATCATGCTGCTGGTCGTCACGGGAGTGGGCTTTCTTATCCATGTGTATTCGGTTGGATATATGCATGGAGAATCGGGGTTTACTCGGTTCTTCACGTATATGAATCTCTTCATGGTCTCGATGTTGTTGCTGGTGATGGGCAACAACTATTTGGTGCTCTTCATCGGGTGGGAAGGTGTCGGGCTCTGCAGCTACCTGCTCATCGGGTATTACTACGATCGGGTATCGGCCGCCAAGGCAGCGACGAAAGCGTTCGTCGTAAACCGGATCGGCGACGCAGGGTTTCTGCTCGCCATTTTTCTTGTCTTCGTCAATTTCCGATCCTTGGACTACACCCAGGTCCTCCCGCGAGTCGGCGAGTTGTCCCCTGAAATGGCCACGGCGATTGCCCTTTGCCTGCTTATCGGCGCGGTCGGAAAATCAGCGCAGATCCCTTTGTATACCTGGTTGCCGGATGCCATGGAAGGTCCCACGCCTGTGAGTGCCTTGATCCACGCGGCCACCATGGTGACAGCCGGCGTCTACATGATTGCCCGCAACCACGCTATCTACGACCTTTCACCGACCGCTATGACATCCGTCGCATGGATCGGAGGGATAACGGCCTTATTCGCCGCAACGATCGGCCTGGTGCAAACCGACATCAAGAGGGTGCTGGCCTATTCGACCGTCAGTCAGTTGGGGTACATGTTTCTCGGCTGCGGGATCGGAGCGTATACCGCCGCTATCTTCCACCTCATGACCCACGCGTTCTTCAAGGCCTTGCTGTTTTTGTCAGCCGGATCGGTAATTCACGCCCTTTCCGGAGAACAGGACATCCGGAAGATGGGCGGGCTCAAATCGAAGATCCCCTGGACTCACATGCTCTTCCTCATCGGCACGATCGCCATCGCCGGCATCCCGCCTCTTGCCGGGTTCTGGAGCAAAGACGAGATTATGGGTCATGCGTTCACACATCATCACTATGTTCTGTATGGGATGGCCGCGGTCGGCGCTTTTCTGACAGCCTTTTATATGTTCCGGCTCACCTATCTGACGTTCTACGGCACCTCCCGTCTGGATCCCCACACCGCCGGACATATCCATGAATCTCCCATGATCATGATCGGCCCTTTGGTCGCGCTTGCGACGCTCTCCGTCATTGGCGGGTTTCCCGGTGTCCCTCCGGAAAACGGGTGGTTTCACCATTTTCTTCAGCCGGTCATCGGAGGGGCAGCGGGCGAGCACGCCGGCGGCACCGGCATCATCCTGACCCTCATGGTCGTCGCGACTGCCATTGCGTTGGCCGGATGGGGACTCGCGCATTCTATGTACAGTGGCCAGTCACGCCTGGCTGACTCGCTGTCATCGCGTGCTTCCGGCCTCTAGGCCCTCTTGCTCAATAAGTATTACATCGACGAACTCTATGACGTGCTGTTTGTCGAACCCACCAAGCGGCTTGGTGACGTGTGGGACTGGTTCGATCGAACAGTCATTGACGGAATCGTTCGTGCCGTAGGGGATGCCGCCGAAGCGGGATCGGCC
>JBEVJJ010000004.1:0-5029 GCA_040510255.1 Nitrospiraceae bacterium
GCTCCTCAAAGAAATAAAGGACGCCGACGGTCTTATTGTCCGCTCCGGAACCAGAGTGACCGCCGAGGTTATCACTGCGGCCAAGCGACTAAAAGTCATCGGACGCGCAGGGTCTGGTCTTGACAATGTTGACACAGCTGCCGCCACTCGTCGTGGCATCGTCGTGATGAATACCCCCGGAGGGAATACCGTCACAACCGCTGAACATACCATGGCCATGATTTTTGCTATGACCAGGCGTATTCCTCAGGCCACCGCTTCGACGAAAGCCGGCAAATGGGAAAAAGAACAGTTCATGGGAGTTGAGCTGTACAACAAGACGCTCGGCATCGTGGGTGTGGGACAGATCGGGGGATATCTGGTCAAACTGGCACTGGGAGTTGGAATGCAGGTCGTCGCATATGATCCCTATCTGGCTGAAGAACGTGCCCAGGAGATGGGTGTCACCATGGTGGAATTGGATGAATTGTTCCGCCGTGCCGACATCATTTCTGTCCATACACCACTTACTCCTGAAACAAAATCACTCATCAACGCGCAGGCATTGGCAAAGATGAAGCCAGGCGTCATGATCGCCAATTGCGCGCGAGGCGGCATTGTCAACGAAGGTGATCTGTACCATGCACTGAAGACGAAACACATCGCCGCCGCTGCCTTTGATGTATTTGAACAAGAACCCGTGAAATCGGATCATCCACTATTGACGCTGGACAACTTCATCTGCTCGCCACACATTGGAGCTTCAACCACGGAGGCTCAGGAAAACGTCGCAGTTGGAATTGCCGAGCAAATCGTTGATTACTTCACGAAGGGAATTGCGCGAGGAGCCGTCAATGTTCCTTCTGTCCCGCCGGAACTGTTGCCGAGACTCCAGCCATACCTGTCACTCGCCGAGCGTGCCGGCATGTTGCAGGCGCAATTGCTTGAAGGAGGCTTGGAGCGGGTGACGGTCGAGTATAGCGGTGAAGTCGCAGGGTTAACCATCGCTCCCTTAACGATCGCGGTGTTACGCGGGCTCCTCACGTCTATTCTCGAGGATCCTGTGAACTATGTGAATGCTCCCATCATCGCCAAGGAACGCGGAATAGAGGTGAAGGAAGTGAAGAGCAGTGATGCGGGCGATTTCGTCAGCGTCATTCGAGTGCGGGTCGAAGCAGGGAAAAAATCTCACCAAGTAGCTGGCACGCTCTACAATCGGAAGGACCCACGCATTATTGAAATAGATCGGTTCAAGGTGGAGGTGGTTCCTGAGGGTCATCTGCTGCTTATTCTCAATGTGGATCGGCCCGGGGTGATTGGAACTGTTGGTCAGGTGGTCGGTGATCATCAAATCAATATCGCCCGTATGCAGTGCTCGCGCGAAGAGCGGGGCGGGAATGCTTTGCTGATATTCGGACTGGATGCTCCCGTCCCTGAAGCCGTGCTCGATCAGATTAAATCGAGCAAGAATATCCTCTCCGTCAAGGTCGCTGACCTGTCAAAAGGTCTCTAGAATGCCCGCCAGCCGACCATGTCTTCCCCTCAGTTAAAGCCGCTGTCCGTGACGGCTCGTCCTATTTCCGGGCAGGATCGGTCGTTGATCCCAATTGGGATGACGACCATTTTACCTGAGGCTGCCCGGCGCATTCGGGACCTCCAGCAGACCTTGTTGACCCAACTTTCCCGCTGGGGGTATCAGGAAATTATTCTTCCCACTTTCGAATATCTCGATGTCCTAGCGCCTGCCCTCGAGCCGGAACTGATCGAGAAATGCTATCAATTCGCGGATCGCACAACAGGCCGTATTCTCCTGCTGCGGCCCGATGCGACGGCCCAAATTGCACGAACGGTGGCGATGGGCATGATGGGGACTCGGATTCCTATGCGTCTCTGCTATCGCGCATCGGTGTTTCGATATGAGTCGGAGCATGCGGGACGAGATCGAGAAATCTCTCAAGTCGGAGCCGAGTTGATCGGCGTGGACGATCTCACGAGCGATAGCGAGATCATTTCGCTGATGATCGATTGCCTGCTTCAAGCCGGTCTGACGTCTTTTAGGGTGTCGGTCGGTCATGTCGGGTTCTTTAAGCAGCTTCTCGTGCACTCCGGTATGTCGGATGCCGGTCAAAAGCGAGCCGAGCAGGCGGCTGCGCGTAAAGATCTGCCACGCCTTGAGGAAGTCTTGGCTCGGGAACGTGTCACACGCGCCACATCCAAAGCTATCTTGGAAGCGCCAGGTTTGTACGGTCGGGAGGAGGTATTGCAGCAAGGGCGACGGTTGGCCGGTCGTAATCAAATGCTGCTTAGACCGCTGGATCGGCTCTCGAAGGTATACGAGCAACTTGTGGCTGCAGGGCGACGAGACATGTTATTGCTCGATCTGGGAGAATTTCGCGGATTTGACTATTATGATGGGATCGTATTCGACGTGTTCGCCGAGGGTGTCGGCACCGAATTAGGCGGCGGGGGCCGGTATGACCATCTGATTGGACGCTTTGGGTCGGAGATACCATCTACTGGATTCGCGCTGGACCTCGATCGGCTATTTCGAGCAATCGACGGACGCGACATGGCCGCACCGTCTTCGCGAGCGGATTTTCTTGTTGTCACATCTCCGCAGGCCTGGAAACGTTCGGCTGAAGTAGCGAGTAAACTGAGAAGCGGCGGTTCTCGTGTGATTGAGGGTCGCGTGAAACTATCCGGTCGTGACGTCATTTTCGCTGCCATACGTGAGGCACGCGCTGAGCGGGCAGCGGCCGTCGTGGTGCTTGGAGTATCGGGAACCGAGACAGATGAGGCGATTGTGGTAGAAGATATTCTCAACGACCCACACTTTACGAGCCGGGTACAGGGAACAGCTAAGAGGGTCGGCACAAAAATGAAGATCACCGCGCTTGTTGGTCTTCACTCCAAGGACTGAAGGGTCTCCGCACAATGAAATCAATGTCCGGAATCGACATATCCGAACCTCGTCTGCCTCCGCAAAATCTTGAGGCCGAACAGTCCGTCCTTGGAGCTATTTTGCTGGATAATACCGCAATGGCCAAAGCGATGGAGATCATCATCGATGAAGATTTCTATCGCACCGCCCATCGTAAGGTTTATCAAGGCATGTTGGAACTGACCGACCGCGGGGAGGTCATCGATCACATTACGCTGACTGAGTGTCTGAAAGCGCGATCCGAACTGGAAGCAGTGGGAGGCGCGGCATATCTTGCTGAACTGGTGCAAGTGGTGGCCAGTGCGGCGAACGTTCGCTATCACTGCAAGATTGTCCGAGAGAAGGCGCTCTTGAGGGGGTTAATCCACACGTCCACAGAGGTCATTTCACGCGGCTACGAAGGGACGACCGCCGTCGATGAATTGTTGGATTTTGCCGAGCGATCGGTGTTCAGCATCGCCCAGGGAAAGCTCGATCGGTCATTCACGCCGGTGAACCAGATCATTAAGGAAAGTCTTGATGTGGTTGATCGCCTGTCCAAGCGAAAAGAACGTGTCACTGGAGTACCTACGGGCTATTACGATCTCGATGATATCACCGCAGGCCTCCAGGCATCAGATCTTATCGTCATTGCCGGCCGGCCGAGCATGGGGAAAACCAGTCTTGCTCTTGGTATGGCGCAACACGCTGCATTGCACGCAGGTGCTGTGGTTGGAATTTTCAGTCTAGAAATGTCCAAGCCTCAGCTGGTTCTGCGGATGCTAAGTTCTGAAGCACGCGTCGATTCGCATGCCTTGCGAACCGGACGGCTTCAAAAGGAAGATTGGTGGCGATTGGCGGAGGCAGCTGGACGGCTTGAGCAAGCGCCGATCTTTATTGATGATTCTGGGGCGTTGACGGTTCAGCAGATGCGTGGCAAAGCAAGGCGGCTCAAGGCTGAAAAAGGATTGGAACTGCTCATTGTCGACTATCTTCAGCTAATGCAGGGGCGCAGTGACGCCGAGTCCCGTCAACAAGAAATCTCGGATATCTCACGATCACTGAAGGCGTTAGCAAAGGAACTGAATGTCCCTGTGATTGCTCTTTCTCAGTTGAGTCGTGCCGTAGAAAATCGAAAACCGCCGATTCCCATGCTGGCTGATTTGCGAGAATCGGGAGCCATCGAACAAGATGCTGATGTGGTGATATTTATCTATCGCGAAGAAGTATACGAGCAAAATACAGAACGGAAAGGGATTGCCGATATCCTCGTCAGTAAACATCGAAACGGTCCTATAGGGAAAAAAGAGCTTTTCTTTCATGATCGGTTCGCTAAATTTGAAAGTCTTGAGAACCGGGAAGTCGTTTGACGCTCTGTTTCCCCCCTCTGTATAATCAACGAAAGTAAGTCGCTCCACCATCCGCACGCCTGTGAATTGAATACTGTGCAACTATTTATGGGGCAGGGAAAACCTGCCTCCGCTATACCGTCACCGATTCCCATCGCCCTGACGGTTTCCAGCTTTTTCGTATGTGCTCTCCTGCTTGGAGCCTGTACGAGCACTCCACGGTCCGCCGCTCAGTCGGCGGCACAGCCCGTCTTGACCCCGCTTCCACCGAAGCCGTTTCAACCAATGTCGGATTCTGAGGCATCCTACCACTTCATGCTGGGGTACCGAGCTGAAATGGAGCAGGAAACTGAACAAGCGATCCGAGAATATCAGACTGCCTTGCAGCATGATTCCACCTCAGACTTTCTGAAGGCTCGATTGGCGGTATTGTACTTTGCGGCAGGTGATGTCGCATCAGCCATTCGCTATGCGGACCAAGTTGCGGAAGCTCCCGCGCAGGATGCACAGCTTCTTGGACAAATCGGCGGAATGTACGCGGCAGCAGGCAAGCCTGAAAAGGCGCTGGTTCTTTTCGAGCGGGCGATAGAGCAAGAACCGCAAAGAAGCGACCACTACTTCGCTAAGGGTCTGCTTCTGGCTAATCAGAAACGATTCGCAGAAGCCGAGGAGACGATTAAGGTTGGGATCAAGATGGCGCCAGAATCGGCGGTCGGTTATTACTACCTGGGAAGAATCGGTGTTGAGGCCAGAGACTTTGAAAAGGCGGTGGGCAGCTTCG
>JBEVJJ010000005.1:0-4297 GCA_040510255.1 Nitrospiraceae bacterium
GGCTTGCTGCGCTACGGCATACCGGACTTCAAGATGGAGAAATATCTTGTCGAGCGCCGCGTCGAGCAGATGCAGGCAGAGGGCGTCACCTTCCACTGCAATGTGCATGTCGGCCACGACATCTCGGCGCGAACGCTCGAGCGCGACTATGACGCTGTGCTGCTCGCCGGCGGCGCCGAACATCCACGCGACCTCGGCATCGAGGGCCGCAATTTGCGCGGCGTGCATTACGCCATGACCTTCCTGCCGCAGCAGAACCGCCGCGTCTCGGGCGAGCCGCTTGGCGATGTCGATCCGATTCTCGCGACGGATAAGCAGGTCGTGGTGATCGGCGGCGGCGATACCGGATCGGACTGCATCGGCACCTCCTTCCGCCAGGGCGCGGTCTCCGTGGCGCAGCTCGAGATCATGCCCCAGCCGCCCGAGAAGGAGAACAAGGCGCTGACCTGGCCGAACTGGCCGCTCAAGCTCCGCACCTCATCGAGCCAGGCCGAGGGTGCTGCCCGCGACTTCAGCGTGGCGACAAGCCGCTTCATCGGCGAGAACGGCGAGGTCAAGGAGCTCGAATGCATCCGCCTCGACGGGCAGATGAAGCCGATCCCGGGGAGCGAGTTCCGCATCCCGGCGGATCTCGTTCTGCTCGCCATGGGCTTCCTGCATCCTGTGCAGGAGGGCATGATTAAGGACCTGAAGCTCGACCTCGATCAGCGCGGCAACGTGAAGGCTAACGAGCTCGACTACCGCACCTCGCGGCCGAAGGTGTTTGCCGCCGGCGACATGCGCCGCGGCCAGTCTCTCGTGGTGTGGGCCATCCGCGAAGGCCGCCAGGCGGCGCACGCCATCGACGAATTCCTCATGGGCAAGACCGACCTGCCGCGGTAGGCGCGCTAGACAATCGCCACCACGACGGGCTCCATTGGCGAGGGGTGATAGCCAAAATCCTGCCCGTCCGGCAGATCGAATTGCGCATCGCGCATCGCCGGTGCCATGGGAAGCCAAGCGTCGCGCAATTTCTGGAGCTCAGCTTGCGGCAGTGGCTGGTTGGGAGCATCCTGCTGTATGGGCTGGGCGAACGACTGAACCGCCCAAGCGAACCCGACGAGAGTGTCAAGCCGCTCCCACCATTCAGCGTCGCCGATATTGAGGAATTGGGTCGCCCGGATCGACGCGTGCCAACGGTGATAGCCGACGACGTCATCAGAGGTTTGGCCGTCCATCATGTGAATTGGGTCGCCTTCACGTCCCGGACGCGTGTCAAGGAGCGTGCCCTGACCAAAATCCTCGAACGCCAGCTGGAAATCGTTCCAGTTGCTGCCAAGGAATTGGCCGAAGGTGCTCGTCTGCACATCGGCCATCGTGATCCAATCTTCGCGTCGAGCCTGAACGCTATCCAGAAATGCGGCGGGGTAGCTCCCACCGTCCCGCGTCTCCATGTAGGTCCGTTGAATGCGACGTGCACCTGAACGACGAAAGATCAGAATGAAGGGATCGTTGCCCTGGGTGGCCGGGTCGAAATCGTACCAAAAATCGCGACCGAGGTCTTGCGTGTAAGCCATTCCACGCCCTCCAGATCAAATGTCTACATCAACACGTGTGACTCTGGTTCTCCAGCTACGGAGAGGAGGGAAACAGATCATTCGCTCGCCTTTTTGACCTCAATCGTGCCCACCATGGTCTCGTGAATTAAGCATTGGTAGGATAGGCGCCCCTCATTGGGAAATTCCTGACTCTTCGATTCCTTGGCCGTGACATTGAAGGGTCCAGTATTCAGCTTGATCTCACTACCTTCGTCGGAAACCAGGTGATGCTTCCTCCCTCCCTCCGCCGGCACCCACTGCACTGACGTACCGGCTTCTATTTTGACATCCGGCTTATCGAACACGAGGTCTCCCTTGTCGTCGGGAACGATATTTATGACGGTTGCATCCGCGGCCTCCGCTTTCGGGGTCACAGTCAAGCCAATAGCCAAGAGGATGCCCAACGCTATCGTATGAAGCGGCAGTGTCATGTTTCTCTCCTTTCACCGGTCCACCGGTACGTCTGATGGGTCCCACACCTCGATAGGCGCCATGAGGCCCCTGTCCTCGTGCTTGAGGATATGACAGTGGTAAACGAACCGCCCAACCTGGTGTCTGGCGTCATCGAAGCTCATGATGAGAAATACGCCCGGTCCTTTGCTTGGAACCGGAATCGTGTCGTGCCACAGGGGGTCGTACGATTCTACGCGCGCGGCAGGCGTTCGATCGTCCCTGCTAACTTTGTCGTCGGGCTTGTGATCACATTTGATCTCCTTTGCAGCGCCGGGTTCCCGATCATCCCTGTAAAATTTGTAGTCGGGCTCGCTGCATGGCTCCGGCGGCTCGGGGCAGGTGTGCGAGATCTCGGGTGGCTTTATTTTGTGCGTGCATTGGAGTTCGGTTGCCGTAGCTAAGCGGAACTTGATTTGGTGAATGTGGAAATTGTGCAAAGCCGACGTGTTATTTTTCAGCACCCAAAGCTGCTTATGACTGGTCTTGCCAGGATTGAGTTCGATACAAGCGTGTTTGTGGCGCTGCCCCGTCCAATCGATGGCACCGTGTTCCAGCTCATACTCTTTGAAGGCGACGCCTAATGGATTCCCGACGGGATCTAGGTTACCAATCCTCGCATCATCGCTGTTGTCAGGCTCGAACTTCTCTTCGTCGAACGGACCGGCTCCCTGAGGCGCATGAACAATCTCTGTTGCAACTCTCCATCCACGCAGCTGTGATCCCTTGAAGGTCACCCGGCGGTATTCGCCGAGCTTAAGGTCCCGCACACAGCCTACAGGCAACTCGCGGGGGACGGTGGGAAGCGCCTGAGGGAAGAAGCCTGGGAGAATCTTCGCGGCAGGCGCATTCAAGGCAACCTGAACTTCACTGGATATCGGATTTGGTTCCAACTCAACCGTGGCTAGCTGGATCTCCGGCCATATGTCGGTGCCCGTATCTAGTCTCTTAGTGCGCAGAACATAATTCAGGGGCTCGTCGTGCTTATGGGTGTCGTTGCGCACAAAAATTTCTACACGTGAGGCCGGCATGAGCAGCAGGTCGTTCACTGGAGTAGCGAAGACAGGTATCGTGTCCCGCGGCGATGTTTGCTGTTCGGCCACAGTCACCGGCATCGCAGGAACCACCCCATCAACGCTGACAATTGTCAGAGGTAGAGTCCGCTTTTCGCAATTGCCGCAATACAACTCTAACCAGTAGGCGACATTCGCGCTGAGATTGCCAATCCGAAGGAGGACGTTTTGCCCTCCCTTGATCTTGATGGTGGGAAACCGCTGACCGTTCAACGTAAACAACCACGCTGAGTTTTCGGCGCGCTGACAAAAACCCTTTCGAAGCTCAGGACTCGTGTCTCGTTCACGCACGCCGGAGTCGGGCTTCTTCGTCCACACCGCGCACTCCTCAGCCTCAGACCTTGGCAGGAAGTTGCGATCTTGAGGCGCCCAAACGGCATCGGCGTCTCCGTCTGCATACTCGGGGTGTGTGTCGATGTCCCGAAGAGGAATATCCCGCAAGAGAACATAGCGAGAGTTGGTCCTTCGCTTCAAATCGGCGGTGCTCTCCTTGACCTCTTTCTCGCATTGCTCAGGGGGGGTTTCTTTCCTGCATGCCGCCTTCAGGTTCTCGTCAATCTCGCCAACTGAAAGTAGACCTGACATGCCTCCGAGAACTTGAGTCGAGGATATTCCATGCAAATGGGAGTGATACCAGTTCAGGCCGGAGGGATGCTTGATGACTCCAAAACCCTGGCGTCTAACTCGCCCTCGCCGGGAATAGGAACGTGAAGATCGAAACTGTGAGGCGTGCCCCCATCGTGCAACCCATTCTGTAAATGAACATAGATGTTGTCGCCTGTGCCCTTCCTGGCGTCGATATCAAGCGATCGCGCGTTCCGGGGAGCGACTATTCCACCGTGGAAGTAATGGAGATTCGTAGGATTGCCGCCTGTTGCCACATGACCCATTTCCTCCTCTTCTTGTATTGGTTGGCGTGGAGCGAGAAGGTTCACAAGATGCGCCGCGACCGTATCGCCGGGCATGGCCTCGACGATGGGCGGGAGATAGGCGCCGTTGTAATTCTCGGTGACGACGGTGTAGCCGCCCACTTGTATGGGAGCGGTCCTTGCTGTCAGGTTGATCTTGACCTTGTTGCCGTCGTGCCCATCGTCACGCGGCGTGACCTCGCACAAGCCTGCAAGTTCGGGAATCTTCCCCGCGGTCTCCGCCGAGCATATCGGTGGCTGGATCAGCTCAGGCGAGGAGTCTTCGGCG
>JBEVJJ010000006.1:0-5181 GCA_040510255.1 Nitrospiraceae bacterium
CAAGCGACGCTGCTACGGCATCTTTAACCTCTCTCATCTCTTCCACCGCCTCTCGCTTGACCTCGAAGGGTATCAGCGCTTCGCTCACACCACAGCACGAAACCACTATATGTAGCATCTCTCACGGCAAATCTCAGAGAACCCGTCGCGTGCGTGGGTCGATACCGGGGCACCCAGGCCCGCAGCTTCACCGTCCCCCGCCGTAGGGCGTGGAGAGCCTCGAGGTCGTGGTATCCGAGGAATGCTGGCGAACAAATGTCAATCTGCAAACACTGAATCAACAAACTTTTTGTGACATCTGCCGGGCAGAGCAGTACTGAGATACCACTACCGCCTTACCCGACGGCACCTTAAGTGCCTATCCTAATAATCCTGCAGCTCTGAAGGCGATGAGAGCGCAGGCGAAATGTAGAAAAGCAAGATAATTAGCCGCCGACTTGTCCCAGCGGATCAACACGCGCCGGAAGCGATTCATCCAACTATGGGCACGTTCCACCACCCACCGACGTGCTTTGAAGCCTGCCTCACGTTTGAGAGCCTGCGCCTCTTCGCCCCGGCTGCGAATATGGGCAGTAAAGCCAAACTCGCGTACGGTCTCCCGCACTTCCTCGTAGTCATAGCCTTTATCCATACACATGCCTTGCGGTTGCTCTCGGGTTGGCTTGGGGCGGTCCACCGGAATACTATCTATCGTCATCCGCACCAACTTCATGTCATTGCGATTGGCCCCCGCGACAGCGAGTCCAATGGGGATGCCGTTCGCCTCTGTCAACACACTACGTTTTACGCCTGCCTTGCCGCGATCCGTAGGGGTTGGTCCAGTTTTTTTCCCCGCCCAAGGGCGCTTTGGTCATCGCGCCGTCCATGCTCAGCCATTCCCAGTCTATCCCCTTTACTTCGTCATACTGCTCCAGCCCGGCCTCCCAGAACTGTAAGAACACGCCTGCGTCCACCCATTCTTGAAACCGCAGATGCGCGGTGGAGCCCGAGCAGAGGCCCGTCTTATCCAAGGCCTTCCACTGGCACCCCGTTCGCAACACATAGAAGATGCCATTGGCGCAGTGGCGATCGGGCACCCGGGGCCTGCCCCCACCAAAGCGGTGCGTGTTTACGTGCTCAGGAATCAAGGGCTCCAGCACGGCCCATAACTCATCGGACACGTCAAAGGCAGCGGTCGTCGGGTTCGTCTTAGCGACTGGCCGCGTACGTTGCGGCTTCGCGCTCACGTCTTTCTTGGCTTTGCTCATTCCCAACGTTTATCAGATCGAAGTTTTTAGGATAGGCTCTAAGGATAAAAAGGAACGTGAGGCTCTCATATGAAGACAAGGATAACCTGCCTTTTCACCTCTAGCCATAACTGAGGCGCTCTCCTCTTTCAGTGCATTCTATTCCTCATTCTGCTCTACATTCTGTATTTAAAAAGGTCCCTTGTTTCACCATAGAGCCACAGATACACTCACCCGCAGTGTCTCAACCTGCCCAATCTCTTTCACCACAAACTCCGCAACCGCAAATCGCTACACCTTCCGCAGAGCCGGAAGCGCTGTTCACGCGCGATTTCTTGTTGGTGTGCCTCAGTACCTTTCTGTTTTCAGGTAGTATGTTTTTACTGTTCGCGGTCTTGCCATTGTTCGTCGTCCAAGAGTTGCATGGCGCAGAATCGCAAGTTGGCATGATTATGGGGGCATTTGCGGTTTCTGCGGTGCTCAGCCGTCCACTCTCGGGCCGGCTCGTAGATACGTGGAGTCGTAAATCCTGCTTAACCCTCGGCGCGCTGCTCTATGTCATTTTTCCGGCGCTCTACACACAGGCTACCTCAGTGTCAGTCATGATGCTCCTACGATTCTTTCATGGCATCGGCATTGCCATTTATACGACTGCCGGCAGTGTGTTTGTTGCTGACCTCGCGCCTCCAGCCCGGCGTGGCGAAGCGATGGGTTATTACGGCATGGCAATGAATTTGTCCATGGCGATTGGTCCCGCGTTAGGTATCACTCTTGCTGGCTGGTTGGGTTTCACTGGTCTCTTCTGGACTTCTGCCGGTCTTGCGCTGGCGTGCTTATTGTTGGTGCAATTAGTTCATGATCCACATCAGTCTCGCGTGCTGACCGGTCAACCCGCGGCTGCCCGACCAGCACTTTTTAGCCGTATAGCCTTGTTTCCTGGCTTTATTGCCATGTGTATGACAATGACCTTTGGTGCGATTGTTTCGTTTCTCCCATTGTTTGTTCAATACCACAATCTCGGCAATGCTGGCCTCTTTTTTACTGTCTATTCGATCGTCGTCGTTGTTCTCCGCCCGTTATCTGGTCGGCTGTCTGATCGCTTTGGCCGCTCTGCGGTAATTATTCCTGGCATGTTTTTTCTCGCAGTATCGATGGCTGTCTTAGCATACACGACATCAATGGCCGGGTTGTTATGGACTGCGGTTTTGCAGGGGATCGGCTTTGGCGCTGTGCATCCGGCAATTATGGCGTGGATTGTCGACCGTTCCACCATCCACGATCGTGGTCCTGCGCTCGCAACCTTGATGATGGCGTTTGACATCGGGGTCGGACTGAGTGCTATCGGCCTTGGGCAGGTACTGCAACGAACCGATTTTTCAACGATGTATCTCTGTGCTGGGGGGATCGCTCTCGTAGGGACAGTAGCAGTTACCATTGCCACAGTAATGGAACAGGCAAAAATTCGTCATTAACCACCAAGGTATCTTTCAGGAGTATTGCGTGATTGCCCTGGACAGGCCGACCTGATATTCTGACGGTGTCAGATCGAATTTTCCTTATGCATTTCATTTTTGTAAAAGTCACTCAAGGTGATACGTCCACGAAGCCTCTTCCTTCTCGTCAACCGAGTGGAACCTGGCCGCGATTACCTTCCATCATCGCAAACGCATCCTTGTGGCAATAATCGCATTAGGACACGCTGAACGGAGCGACACTCCCCTGATGTTTACTCAGACTTCTTCGCCACAGCGCGACCTCCCGGAAATCATCACTGGGCCTTGGACAGCAGAAGCACGCCAGCGTGCCTTCGACCGTGAGGTGGCAGAACACTATATTGAGTACTATGGCCGCGCTATGTCACTTCGCAATTGGTCGCCGTGGCACAACCTTCCACTGGAAGAAATACGCCAGTTGGGACACCAGCTCAGTCCCGAAACTGTGGACTTGATTGAAGGTTTCCTCGGTGTCGAAGAATACGTCGGCGACTATGTCCAGGAGGGATTAGCGATCTTTCAGCAGAATCGCACGCGACGCAACTTGCAGTTACAGTGGGGAGCGGAAGAAGCCCGTCACGGCGTCACCTGGGAGGTCGTGCTCAAACACTCCGGTGCTCGTACGGAGGAACAACTGCAAGTCTATATGGCGAAAGCCCAGAACACGCGTTGGAATGTGCTACAGCATGCAGGCCTCGATACTCCTATTGGAGCAGCGGCCTATGCCATGTTCCAAGAACGCTCAACCTACTTCCACTATCAGAAGCTCCGACTCCGTATCCGCCAGGAGTATGGCTTATCCGCGACATTCACACCTGCAGAACAAGAGCGCGGGTTTGAAGTAGGGGCTTCGGAAGCTTGTCGTCTTGTCGCACTTGACGAGATTGCCCACCATGGTCTCTTCCTGCGCATCGTGCAAAGCGCGATTAAGTATTTTCCTTCACCCACGTTTGAGGTACTTGCCAAGGTTATTGGTGGCTTTGAGATGCCAGCCATACGGCTTATCCCGAATGCCCGCGCGTTTCTCCGTGCAGTATTGCGGACCAGCTTTTATAATGCCGAGATTCATCAGCAAGAGATCCACACTCCTGTCTTGAAGGCGATCGGACTAGAAAGTCACAGTGCCTTTGAAAGAGCAGCGCAAGCGGCACCACAGCTTCCTGCGGATCTAAGCCCAGAAAGTATCACTCTGAGCCGTACGGGCGAATGGATTATCGAGGAACAGATCAACAGCTCTCAGCTGGCGCTCTGAACTCGCAGGGAAGAAGCCCCCTCTCCTACTTGTGACATTGCATGCCTCTGACAGCTCAGTTACCCTGAGTGCCAATATCAATTGTGTTGGAGGGTGCCTTGCGTTCCTATGTGACCGTTGGTAGTCCTAGGTTCTTCGTTCTTTTCTACTTCCTCGGAGCAGTTCTCACATGTAGTGCTCATGCTGACGGACCAACATTGCCAACCCGTGAGGATATTCAGAAATGGATCGAAACTAACCTCGAAACCCCACCGAAATTCAAAGAAGGGGAGGTACTAAAACAGGCTGACCTCGATAAGCTCCGACCTTTTCTTCCTCCACGTTACATTGACGAGTTTAATTTCTCCGAGGTTGAGTTTCGTGTCTCTCCCTCTGGAAACTATACGCCACATCCAGACTACCTTGCTGCAACAGAGCAATACTCTGGTCAAACTAAACTCGCTGGCGATGGCGCGCTCGAAGGATATGTCGCCGGCCAACCGTTTTCCCGTGCGTTAATCACTCCAGGTGATCCACAGGCGGGACTCAAAGCAGCTTGGAATTTCAACTATCGTTGGCAGAACTACGGCATGCATGTCAGACGGCATCTTGGGGCGTTGATGGCCAAAGGCGGCTCTGCTTCGCAACTATCCGGGTTTCCACCCGATCTGATCTAGGGTGGTGGGAAAGCGATTCGACATCTCGTCGCACTGTATCAACGCGTGTACCACAATCACCTCTCGCAGGCAGGCAATGCCAGTCACATGCTCCCCATCGAAGGTGCGGGCGAGTTTGAATACAAAGACTATGTCGAATTTCTCGAACCGTATGATGTGCGTGGACAGCGGTTTCTCGTATATCGTTACGATGATCCGCGCAAACAAGACGACGCGTGGGGATTCTTACCACAGCTCCGGAAAACGCGCCGGCTCTCTCTCACTGAACGTGACGATCACGTTGGTGGTACAGAGATGACGTTAGATGACTTCACCGGCTTCTCTGGTCGGGTGTTGGATCATCAATGGAAATTCCTTGGCTGGAAACCCATTCTGCATGTGATGAACTCGCAACATCCCTATGCGCGGTTCTACGGTCCCAACGGCTGGCTTCCGAATGATCGTTGGGAACTCCGTCCATGTGCCGTGCTGGAGCAGACGCCGATTGTCGATCGTACCTACGGTAGCAAGATCTACTTCTGGGATGCACAGACGTATGAAACTGCCATGGTGTT
>JBEVJJ010000007.1:0-7022 GCA_040510255.1 Nitrospiraceae bacterium
ACAGCCGGTTATGATTCTGCAAACATGCCGGAACTGGGATACGGCAACATGCAACGAGGAATCCGCAGGCTTATTGGTAAGACGGTGTTCCGACTTGCCAACGTTATCCTCGCGACTTCTGAGTTCTCTCGATCCGAATTGTTGAACAACGTGGGCGTATCAGCGGACAAAGTCAAGGTGGTCTATCCTGGCTTTGAACCTACTGAATTCGACGCTCAAACCCGGAAGGAGAAAGTGGCCCTCTGCGTCGGCATGATCGATAAATTCAACTTAGTGCGAAAGGGAATGGAGACTTTCGTGAGAGCGGCGAAATACCTTCCCGATGTGACCTTCGTACTTGCCGGAAAGCACCTAGACTCGACAGCGGACTGGCTCAAGACGATCGCCACACCGAATGTCATCATCCCGGGTTATGTGGCGGATCTTACGAAGCTGATGTTGTCAGCGAGTGTCATTGTCCAGGTTTCAGCTCATGAAGGCTTCGGATGCGCCGTCGCAGAGGCGATGTTGTGCGGGTGCATCCCAGTCGTGACGAATCGGGGGTCCTTACCGGAAGTTGTAGGTGATACCGGTGTTTATGTCCCTTACGATGACCCAGAGGCTACTGCATCAGCCATCCATAGGGCTCTTGATATGGATGTCGAAGTGCGATTGCGCGCGAGTAAAAGAGTAAGGGAACAGTTCTTGTCCCAATATCGCCAAAAAACACTCTACTCGATTCTTGATCGTGTCGTCTCTCAGCAAAGCAGCTGTGCGAGATCATGAGTCTCGTTATCGAGAGATCATGTGCGGCATAGCTGGCGTTCTCACGTTCTGAGATGATCGCACTCTGCCTATCTAGCTTGATCGAATGGTGAAGATCCAGTCGCAAGGAGCTAGATTTCTGTCTTGATATTGAGTTGGCTCGAATGGTATTCAGGCCCGGCACCGCGCGGACTCGCTCCCGGCCTTTGTTCATGATGAGGATCGCATGTCCATGGCGTGGTTTCGGGAAATTCGCCTAGCCTTCCTTTATTATCGTCTAGTGAGCGGAAGCTTCATGGAGGGTGGATAATGGATCTTTAGAAAAGCGCTGGAAGATTCCTTGCCGTTGAGATTGCTTGGCGGAAAGACAAAATGGGTTTTGTTACGCCAGAAAGTGAATGAATAAAGAATGGCTGAAGGGACAGTGAAAGAGTTTGGGTAAGAGACGCGTTCAATTCTATCGCCTTGGAAATTTGAATGCGGCGTTTTGAAGACCACCCATGTTTCAGTTGACCTCCGTAATAATGTGAGATCGATACATGCGAGAGGTTCAGGGTGGAACTCATCAACCGTTGGTTGTTTCAGTCATCCTTCCATGCCGCAATGAAGAACAGTTTATCGCGGCGTGCCTCGAATCAATCATTGCAAACGACTATTCCAAAGATCACCTCGAAATCCTTGTGATTGACGGCGCGAGTGAAGATCGCACTCGGTCAATTGTGGATTCCTTTCGCAGGAAATATTCATTCATCAAACTTCTAAACAATTCTAATAGCAATTTCACAACCGCAGTTAATATCGGTGTGCGGATTGCCAAAGGCGATGCCATCATGATTGTCGGGGCTCATGCCACCTATTCTTCGAATTACATTTCTGACTGCGTGAAGGTCTTGCAGGAATCGGGAGCCGATAATGTTGGAGGAATACTGGTTCCGACTCCATCAGGGACAACAGCGATTGCTAGGGCAATTGCTCTGGTGTTAGCGCATCCGTTTGGGGCCGGTAATTCCCATTTTAAGTTAGGCTCAACGAAGAAAAGATGGGTTGATACGGTGTTTGGCGGATGTTACGCGAGAGCCGTCTTTGAGAAGGTAGGCCTCCTAGATGAAAGGCTCCCGAGAAGTTCGGACATGGATTTCAACATCCGACTGAGAAAGACGGGTGGCAAGATCCTCTTGGTTCCTGACGTCGTCGTTCATTACCATCCAAAATCCACATTGATTGCCTTTGCGGTTCATAATTTTGATGATGGGTTATGGACGTTCTATCCACTCAGATATGGAAGTAGAACGTTTTATCTAAGACATGCGGTGCCGATGGTCTTTATTTCAATCTTGTTGGTTGGATTAGCATTGGCTCCTTTTATAGAAGCGTTCAGGTGGCTTCTTATCGGCATCGTCGGGATGTACATCCTCGCAAGTCTTCTTGCTTCTATCCATATATCTTTTCAGAAAAAACGCTGTTCTTATCTAGTTCTCTTGCCGATAGCTTTCGCTGTCCGCCACGTTGCTTATGGAACTGGTGCTTTGGTGGGGTGGCTGATGGCTCAGACCGGGAGGGAGCTCGTAACGTCACGATCGTACTAGGAGTTCGGGTTTGGAGGAAGCTGAACCCTCGTGAAACGGATCATCGATGTGGTCATTTCTACGCTAGGACTCGTTCTTTTCATGCCGATATTACTTGTGAGTGCTGTAGCAGTCAAAATGGGTTCGGAGGGACCGGTGCTCTATCGGGGCATGCGATTGGGAAAAAACGGCAGGCCGTTCGGGATGTTGAAGTTCCGTACGATGATTCGTCATGCTGAGAAACTGGGAACACTGGCTACTCCAGATGGAGATCCCAGGGTAACCAATGCTGGAAAGGTTTTACGGCAATATAAACTGGACGAATTACCGCAATTGATCAACGTGCTGATAGGTGACATGAGCATAGTCGGCCCCCGGCCGGAAGCGTCGTTCTATTTTCGGTACTATTCCGCAGAAGAAAAATGGGAAATCCTCTCGGTCCGACCGGGAATAACGGATTATGGATCGTTGCGGTTTCATGATGAAGGGAAACTCCTTGCTGGTGCAGAAGATCCAGTGAAGTTGTATTTAGAGACCATCCGTGGTGAGAAGGTTAAAGAGCAGCTGCGGTATATCCGTGAACAGTCGTTGCTCGTAGATATCAAGGTTATTTTGGCGACCATTGCAACCATTATCGCGACCCGGTTCATGCAGGGTCGGCTTGTGAATCCCTCCGGTTTCAAGAAAGCTAGTCCAGGAGACTTGCAAGCGTAGGTTTTCACCGGTCACACTCGGCACTATTCACATATGGCGTACAAAGTACCATTTGTCGACGCGTCGGCGCATTTTCGTAGTCTTCAAGAAGAAATACTGAGAACGGTTGCATGTGTCCTGGAGAAGGGCCACCTCATCTTGAGAGATGAGTTGCGCACCTTCGAGGCCAACGTTGCGGCGTTCGTCGGTACTCAATATGCTATAGGCGTCAACAGCGGATCTGATGCGCTCCATTTGACGCTGAGGGCCTTGGGGATTGGGCATGGCAATGAAGTGATTTCCGTCTCACACACCTGCGTGGCGACGATATCCGCAATTGTTCATGCGGGAGCCACTCCGGTTCTCGTGGAAGTCGGGGCAGATTTCACGATGGATATGTCCAAAGTTGAGGATGCTATCACCCCACGTACTCGAGCCATTGTCCCCGTACATTTGAATGGCCGTTCGTGCGACATGAGCCGACTCATGGAGATTACGAACAAACATGAGCTGCTTATCGTGGAAGATGCGGCACAAGCATTGGGGGCGGAGTTCGACCACAAAAAGGTTGGATCCTTCGGCGCTGCCGGCTGCTTCAGCCTCTACCCGTTCAAAATGTTGGGCGCATGCGGCGATGGCGGCATTGTCACAACGAATGATCCGAGTATCGCAAGGACCGTCGCTCTTTTTAGAGATTATGGTGAGGACAGAGAAACGGGCGAGGTGCTGTATTTCGGCTTTAACTCCCGGTTGGACAACCTTCAGGCCGCTATTCTCAATGTGAAGCTGAAATATCTGCCGCTGTGGATCGAGCAGCGGCGACGTTTTGCAGAGATCTACAGAAAGGACCTGGAGAACATTCCACAAGTGAGACTGCCCCATTTTAGCGGCGATGGCCGTCTCGATGTCTACATGAATTATGCGGTGAGGGTTGAGAACCGAGACGAACTTGTCCGCTCGCTCAAGAAAAGAGGTGTTGAGCCGTTGACTCCCCTCTCGCTCATGACTCCGCTCCATCGCCATAAGGCGCTGCATTTGGACACTGTGTCCCTTCCGATGACCGACATCATTGCCAAAGAGTTCTTGTATCTCCCGATCTGTCCGGACTTAACCGAGGACCAAATCCGGTACGTCGCCACGTGTCTCAGGGATTTTTATGGCTCATAAAGCCATGCGATCTGAAATCAGCGGAGCCGGGCTTCGCCAACACCTCCTTCGGACGATGCTTCTGATCCGACTGACCGAGGAGCGCATTGCCACGCTGATCGAAGTCAAACAAATCAAGACGCCGTGTCATCTGTGTATAGGCCAAGAGGCCATTCCCGTGGGCGTCTGTAGGGCGTTGCAACAACAAGACTCCGTGTGGGGTGGCCATCGTTCACACGGACATTATCTCGCGAAGGGCGGCGACCTCAAAGCCATGATGGCGGAGATCTTTGGAAAGGCCACCGGCTGCGCTCAGGGCCGTGGCGGTTCGATGCATCTTGTGGCGCCGTCCCACGGTGTCTATGGTACTGTGCCGTTGGTCGGGGCCACGATTCCGCTGGCAGTGGGGGCCGGTCTGGCGTCGAAAATCCGGCAGGATCACCACGTAGCCGTCAGCTTTTTCGGAGACGGTGCCACCGATGAAGGCCACTTTCATGAGTCACTGAACTTTGCGGCGCTGTATCGATTACCCGTCGTCTTCGTCTGTGAAAACAACTTTTACTCCACGCATATGGCTCTTTCAGAACGTCGTCCGAAAGACAATATCGTAGAGAGTGCGGATCTTTATGGCATGCCGGGATTTCGCTTGGATGGCAATGATGTGCTGGCGGTCTACAGTGCGGCGGTTGCAGCCGTCACACGTGCACGAAATGGACAGGGACCGACCTTGCTGGAATGCCGCACGTATCGTTGGCGTGGCCATGTTGGGGCGGCCTGGGATCTGGAGATCGGAGAGAACCGGCGTCGTGAATTGAACGAATGGTTGCCGAAAGATCCGGTCCAGCGGATACGGGAACGTCTGATCCAGGAAGGAACCGCTGCTGAGGAACTTGATCGCATGGAGCAGGCGATTCGCGAGGAGGTTGAAGCGGCGGTCGTCTTTGCGCAAGATTCTCCGCAACCGCACCCAAGCGACGTCTTGAGGCACGTCTACGTACAGCGGACGTGATCGACCGCATGCGCCAACTGAGCTACGCACAAGCAATTCGAGAGGCTCACGCCCAGTTGCTGCGGGAAGACCCGCGAGTTTTTATCTGCGGACAGGGTGTGTGGAATCCCTGGTATGCGGGGAAAAGCCTTCAGGATCTGGACCGCGAGTTTGGCCGCGAGCGGGTCTTGGACTGTCCTGTCTCCGAAAATGCGACGACGGGCGCGGCGATCGGTGCGGCGATTGTCGGCATGCGGCCGATTGTCTTCCATGCGCGGATGGATTTCATGCTCCTCGCGATGGATCCTATCGTGAACCAGGCTGCGAACTGGTCCTCTCTGTTTGGAGGCCAGCTGAAGGTTCCGGTCGTGATCCGGACCGTCATCAACCGCGGAGGTGAGCAGGGGGCGCAGCATTCGCAGGCGTTGCAGGCGCTGTTCGCCCATGTGCCGGGATTGAAAGTGGTCATGCCGAGCACCGCCTACGATGCGAAGGGACTGCTCATCGCTGCCGTGAGGGATGGCAATCCCGTTCTCTATATCGATGATCGGTGGCTGTACGAGCTGACGGATGATGTGCCGGAGGAGATGTACGAGGTCTCCATCGGCACCGCCGCCCGGCGCCGCGCCGGTAAGGACGTCACCTTGGTGGCCACATCGTACATGGCCGCTCAAGCGGTCAAGGCGGCCGGGATACTCGCGAGGCGCGGCGTGGATGTCGAATGTATTGATCTCCGATCCATCAAGCCGTGGGATCGTGAGCTGATCTTTTCTTCAGTCGGCAAAACCGGCCGATTGGTCATCGCGGACGCCGCGTGGGCGACCGGCGGGATTTCGGCGGACATCGCGGCCGCGGTCGCAGGTGAGGTATTTCACGCGCTGAAGGCGCCGATCCTCCGTGTTTGCCTTCCCGATGCTCCTGCCCCGACCAGTTCTTCCCTGGAACGAGTGTACTATCCGGATGCCGAAGACATCGTCGTTGCAATCGAAAAAGTCCTCACCTAGCGAGGCGTCAGCACACCAGATGGGCTTCAAGGTTCCTTTTGTCGACCCTCGATCCCACTATGTCGCACTCAAGCCCGAGATCGATCGGGCAATCAACTCCTGTCTGGCTTATGGCGATCTGGTCAATCGGCGCCAATTGAAAGAATTTGAACGCCATCTGGCTGATTTTGTCGGTGTCAGGTACGCGGTTGGGGTCAACAGCGGATACCATGCGTTGTATTTTTCGCTGTTGGCCGCAGGGGTTGGACCGGGAGATGAGGTCATTACAGTTGCCCACACGTTTGTCGCGACCGTCTCTGCCATCGTGCATTGTGGCGCGATTCCCATGCTCATCGAGGTAAGCTCCGACTACAATATGGATCCCACTGGCATCGAGCGGGCCATCACTCCCAGAACCAAAGCGCTGCTTCCGGTCCATCTCAATGGACGCGTCTGTGACATGAATGCCATCACTCGGATAGCGACCCGTCACCGTCTGACGGTCATCGAAGATGCAGCTCAAGCGCTGGGTGCGACATTTGGAGGAAAAAGTGCCGGCAGCTTTGGACTGGCCGGGTGCTTCAGTTTTTATCCTTTCAAAGTGCTGGGTGGATTCGGGGATGGCGGGGCCATCACCACCAATGATGAACGTGTCGCGAGAATGGCGACCTTGCTCCGCTACAATGGAGAAGACCGGGACACCGGCGAGTATCACTATCATGGGCAGACAGCTCTTCTCGACAATGTGCAAGCGGCGGTGCTCGACGTCAAACTCAAGCACCTGCCGGATTGGCTGGCGCACCGGCGGCATACTGCCGGTCTGTATCGCCAGGGACTGAGCGGAGTCGGTGACCTGCGACTCCCGCACTTTGACGAAACGCAGGGGCCGGACATCTACCAAAA
>JBEVJJ010000008.1:0-5206 GCA_040510255.1 Nitrospiraceae bacterium
ACGCAACGTATACACGTGTGTACACACACATGTCTAGGGGACCTCTCCCATCATTTATCTGGTGATACATTATTATACGTATATATATGAACTGCCGACACAGTTGTCCAGTAGTGCCTTGATGGATGCGCTGATCGCAAAATCAATGGCAGCGCAATGAGTTGCGACGCTACGCTACTAAGCCAGATTCCCACCTGACATAGGTGTCGCTGATCATTGCCGCGGTAGTTAGACCCCGCACTCGAACTTCCTCAACCAACTGCGGGTGATCCGTGAGCAATCTTCGAATCGCTCTCCTTCTGTGAAGTGAAATTGACCGACTCGGTTTCTGGTTGAGCCCCGGACTTCCCGTCTCCATCTCGACTAGTTCATTCAAGGGAATACACGGACTTATCGAGTCGGTTCGAAAGGCACAAAGCGAGAAGGACCCGAACCTGCTTCAGGAGGTCACGTTCGGTGACCTCGGGAAAAAACACTTTGTCCTAGGGGAGAACACCATTGGGCAAATAGTCCGGAAGGATCCAAATGAGATAGAATTGTTTTCCTGGTACTCTCGCGGGGTTGTCCTAGTTGCCGGTGGCCGGAAGGGGATGGATGATCAGCATGTTCTTGATCAATCACCCTACACGACCTGTTTGTCACTCGCAGAGAGTACGTCCACCCAGCGGTCTATTCTGAGAACCGCCCTCGCATGTGTGGCCGTCATCGCGGGCTGCATGACCAAATATGAGCCACAGTTGGTCCTGCTGCGATCTCCATTTGATCATGCGATTGATGCCGGTGGCTATGTGAATAGACCACCGTCCAAGCTGACCAAGGTCATCACCGCGCAAATCTTGAATGAATTTTCTTCGAACGGCGTGTTTCGCCGCATCAGCTCCTTCGATCCTGATCCCGATCTCGTGTTGACGGGCCGGATCGAACAGTTCTACGAACATGATCGGCGCAAGATATGGACGTACGTGCCTCTTTATGCCGACAAACTCGCAGGGCTTTTCCGGCTGAACACCCATCTCCGTACCGGTGAGGTTCAAGTGACGATGATATTACTAAAACCTTCTGGCGAACGGGTCGGAACCTATATAGGACATGTGAAGTTTGACGAAGATTTTACCCCCAATGACGAGATCCGTCCCGGCGATCGACTGAACCGTGCCTTCGGTGAGGCGTTGACACAAATTCATGAACAGATGTTAGCTGACGTGACGCTCCCGAAAGCTCGGAGACCCTTCTCAATCAATCAGTATGGCCCATCCGACGACAATCGTTAGGTTGTCGGGATTCATGCGACGATCCTCCTCTTCCTTAAACGCATCTGGTTGAGCGAGGACGCCGCGCTAGACTTTAAACCCATCGATTCAAGCCGGACTGCCTTTCGGGAAGAAAACTTTACACAATACACGCCGCTGCTTTTGGGCACGTGCTAGGCAGCGGGTTCGCTTGGCATGCGACCGACTAGGCCATGAGCCTCGCTCTGGAATGACTGCGACGGCAAGGGCCGTGAGGTTATCCATCCAGTGTTCTATGGCTTCATGGACACACCGTCGCCCACAGAAGTAATGCAGTCCCATGACATCCGGTCCCACGTGGTGTATCGGAGTCATCGCCATGGGTCGAAGAGACGCCTGATGCTCCTCCGTGAAGACCAGGGTGTACCAATGATTGGTCTGTTTCTTCACTGCCTGGCATCCATCTCAGATGATCTCAGAGTGGCAATTGCCGCACGACCGATGCCGGCCGTGCGGAAGCTCCACACGCATCATGCTTTAGCGGCCGACGCCGAGGACGAACAACACAATTATCAAGCTTAAGGGAACCCCTAAGAGCCAGAGAACAATCGGTACCATCAGATAACCTCCTTTATGACGATAAGCGAGCTATCACATGCGCTTGCGGGACCATCGCAAAGTCATCGGCTCTCCCGAAGCCAACCACCCACCCAATACACCGCCCATCAGTCCAAGCAGTAGCGCGGTCATCGCGCCCAAGGCGGTGTTTCTCGCAATCGCCGCGGCGCGTGGATCGGCTGCCGCGCTCGATACCGAGTTCACCCAACTCGGGGAGCCTGCCAGCCCCCCATACCAGCTGCCAAAATAGGAGCCGGCTCCCAACGCCGCGAGAAGCACGAGCATCGGCACGGCGACGACCCAGACAACGGCCCCATGCAAAGACGCGGTTTCTGCGCGTCGCACCCCTGCGATTTTTCCCGCTACCCAGCCGCCTACGACAAAGGACATAAATGCCCCCATCACACTGAACACCAGGGCGCCCAACCGCACATCACTCCATTTATCAATGCGGGCACCCGGACCGACCTCGTGCGCGCCTACCGCGATCGCGATCAGACCGAGAATCAGCGCCGTCGCCAGGGCCGCCAGCGCCCCCACCCAAATTCCGGTCCAATTCACGATCCATGGCCGGGAAGTGTCTGTAGACACGGCCAGATGCATCGCAGTCTCCCGGACATCCACTGCTAGTACTGGGTCTTGTATTACCGCCATACTTCCCTCCCTTGTTTCCTAACTGACACACGTGCCACATCATGATGCAGAATCACCTAGGATATCTGTACTGGGCATTTCCCCTGTTATCACATCTGGAACGCCGCGCGAGACCAGGGTCCCTTACTTGTTCTCTCGTGCCAGTCGAATAAGAAAACCCTTTGCTGTCTGCGGAAAGCAGAGAAGAGGGGAAGCCTCCGGTGCATCCCAAAATAGGGGACTCCAGCGATCTGGATAAGCCTCCCTGCATTGATGAAACCAGGTTTTCTGTGGAAAGCCCACAGGGGGCCCTAATGTGATAACTAGCAAAACGGCACCTGTGGGACTATCCACTTCTGAGTAATCCATTGTCCGGCGAAGCTGAAGGAGTATGCTGCTTGAGGACCCGGGGGCGGAGCTAGTTCGAGGCTTCTTCGGCCTCCCCTGCAGAAGCAGAATGGACCGCTCCACAGCGTCGTCGCCGGGCCGCACAAGCGACCCGTAGTGGCTGGCATAGACCGCAATAAACACAGCGCCAAACAGGAAGATTTGAGAGGCGTAATAGGCCCATAACAAAATCAGCACCAACGATCCGGCTCCTCCATAGAATGTCACTAAGGCACTATGACCCAGGTGAACCACGATCAGCATGCTGCCGAGTGTATACAATGCCCCCGTGATGACCGCTCCTATCCAGACGTCGGCCCACGCCACCTTCGCCTGTGGCACCCATTTATAGATGAGCGCGAAGAGCACGGCAATGATGACAAACGAAATGGTGGCACCGACGGCGTTCCGAATCCATGCCGGACCACCCAATGTTCCGACCACGGACTGAATCGCGATGCTCAGCCAGGCGCTTACCGTCAGTGACGCGAGAAGGATGAAGGCAATGCCCAAGAGCCCCGACATGGAGGTGAATCGCTGCTTCATCCGCCCTATCATGCCTGGAGGCCGTTTCGGCTTCAGCCCCCAGATACAATCCAATGCGTCCTGGAGCTGATCCATTACCCGCACCGTGCCGAGAATGAGGACTCCCAGCGCCACCACTTCGTTCAGTAGAGGAGAGCCTGCGGCCCTCCATTGATCGATGAGATGAAACAATCCATTGGCTGCCGGCTCCCCAATGAGATCACCGATGTGCTGATGGAGGTCTCCTCGGATGGCCTCCTCCCCCATCATACTGGCGGATACCATGACCACCAGCACGACCAAGGGCACGATGGTAAATGCCGTGTAGAAGGCCAGCGCCGCAGCAAAGCGCGGTCCCGGATCATCGTTCCATTTGTTGATCGTGTTGGCGACCAGCGACCTTACAATGTGCCAAGATTGCGCAGTCTGTCTCGAAGTGTTCGATGAGTGCGTGGTCGGAGTGTGAGGGGGAGGGGGTGAAGATTCAAACTGACGCGACATCTTGTGCTGACCTCAACCCAAGCTCCGATGGATCATCTGTCTGTCATCTTACCATTCGCTCTGCTCGTTGGAGCGAACAACCCGGGGGCCAAGCACGAAGTAGGTCCTCACGGATTACCAGTGGAAGGCGTAGCCGCCCGCAAGGGTCAGCCCGCTGATCAGAGATTCTGCCTAGAACAGCTTCCCAAGTAGTGTCAGACCGAGATGAGTGCAATCCAGGCCAAGAGGACCTAGATCACGGTAGAGTTGCGTGACACCAGCGTGACAGAAATAATGGATCACGCGGAATAAATGTAGCGAATGGATTTAGAAGATGGAAATCTCACTTTACGAAACTCCACGATAATTCAGGGAAAGTGTGGGAAGACCGCCCTAGTGAAGCCTTCACTGACCAATTTGCCTACCTTCTTCAAATCCCTCTCAAGGCTCAGACACGGGTTCAAATCCCGTTGGGACCACCAGCGCTTACGCAATTTTCAAAATTGGAGGTGCCTAAATAGTGCCTAAGCAGCTCTGAGGGAAGGCCACCCCAATGATGACAGCTCTCTGCGGTGGGAATGAACAGGGACTAACATCTCTGGCAACAGAGGGGGGCTGGACCATTCCTTTGTTTCGCTACGGCTGAGATCCGTTTGCTGCACTTTGGTCTGCCTGTCTCGTCAGGGGGTACCGTCCCTCTCTGTCGAAGCGCGTGATCCGTCATGGAATCACTTGACGGCGCGGGCGGTGACTATCACTTCATAATCCCGGTCTCGATGATTTAATTCATGGGACTTCAGTTCGTTGGAGACGAGGCCATGCAGGCTCGCCAGGGCGGTTAACACATTTCCATAGGATTGGACCGTGATCGCCTCCTGAGCAAAGAGTTCGCCCAGCAGGAGGCGAAGCGACCGTGACGTGAACCTCCAATACTCCCCCCAGTGGTCATCATCGTAGCGGGCAATGTGACTGATCCCTGGCACCGCGATCAAGAGAATGCCGCCAGGCTTGAGGATGCGGTGCAGGGTCTTCAGCACGGATTTCACGTCGTACACAAACTGAAGGGTAAATGTCAGGATCACACAATCATAGGTATTCGAGGGGATGTGCGGCGCGCAGGTTAGATCGGCGACAAGCGTGGCCGCGTCAGTCCCTGGTGGGGCATGCAGGATGTCCGACTTGACCACCTTCGTTCCCCCGAAGCGTGTGGTATACCGCGAGTCGGCAATCTCCATGACATGGCCCTGAATATCGTTCGCCCACTGAGGGAGAAAACATTCCTCCGTATAGTACCGACCAATCGTCTGACCGGCCTGCCATCCGAAATCGCGTCG
>JBEVJJ010000009.1:0-6527 GCA_040510255.1 Nitrospiraceae bacterium
GTGCCCTTATCTTAGCCCTTGGCATCTCTGCGGGGTTGCTCAACATGATGGAGCAGCAACGACCACCCGCGCATCGTGCCACGGAACTCGAATATCTTCCCAAGGGAGAGTATCTGAAGGTAGCGGTGTTGGGGTATCGTCAAATCACGGCTGATCTCATCTGGCTCAAGGCCGTTCAGCATCTGGGCGAACGGACACAAACGCAAGCTGGATATCGTTGGGCCTACCACGCGGTCGATGTGCTGACCGACTTGGACCCGAATTTCATCTCGGCGTATCAGGCAGCCGGAACTATTCTAGGTGTATGGTCCGGACAGGTACAGGAGAGCATTGCCATCCTCGGCAAAGGAATCCGCCACAATCCGGATGTGTGGCAGTTGCCATATATCATGGGTTATGACTACTTCTATGAGCTGTGCGACCCTCTTCATGCTGCCGAACACTTTCGGCAGGCATCACTTCTGCCCGGAGCGCCCGCGTATCTTCCAAAATTGGCCGCCAGAATGACAGTCGAAGGTGGTGATCCCAACGCCGCGCTTGAATTTCTGACTCGATTTGCGCAACAGACTCAGGATGAACGGCTTCGCGAAGCACTCCGTCACCGCTTCAAAGAGGTGATGTCGGAGAGGGATATCAAATTCTTGGAAGAGGGAGTGCAACGCTTTTCCACTACCCATCACAAGTTTCCCGTGACGTTGGACGATCTGGTGAAGGTCGGAATCATCGACCGGGTCCCCCACTCGCCTTTCGGTGGGAGCTACGTTTTGAATCCCATGGATGGGCGCGTATCCGATCCAGGGTTGCGGGAGCGCTTACACGTGCATCGGCATGTCGATTGCCAAACTATGAAGAATAGCCCAGTGCCGCAAGGACCGGCGCTGCTCCCGCGATCTCTTCCTCAAACTCGATAGTGCGCGTCGGGCAAGGTGCAAGTAAGGAGCAAGTCATGAATGTCATTCAAATCGACAATCTGGCCAAATCATTCAAGTCGGGATGGCCGGGAAAGCTTCCTGTGACGGCTCTGGATGGGTTGTCTCTTATGGTGACTCATGGAGAGATATTCGGATTTCTCGGACCTAACGGCGCCGGCAAGACCACGACGCTGAAAATCCTCATGGGATTGATGCGATCCGATAGTGGAACAATCCAGATCTTCGGCCAGCCGGCAGGAAACGTGACAGTGAGACAGCGTGTCGGTTTTCTGCCTGAATCGCCGTACTTTTACGATTACCTCACAGCAGGGGAGTTCTTGACGTTCTACGGACAGCTGGCTGGACTAGAGCGATCCACCTTGAAGGGGCGTGTCGGCCAATTACTTGATCTGGTGGGGTTGCTGGATGCCGAGCATCGACAACTCCGAAAGTTTTCGAAAGGGATGTTGCAGCGCGTCGGGCTGGCGCAAGCGATTATTCATGACCCCGAACTCGTCGTACTCGATGAGCCTATGTCGGGTCTTGATCCGCTGGGGCGTAAGCAGGTGCGAGATCTGATCCTCGGCCTGCGGGAACAAGGTAAAACGGTCTTTTTCAGCAGCCATATCATTCCCGACGTCGAGATGATTTGCGACCGTGTCGGCATCGTGATGAAGGGGAAATTACTCGCAGCCGGTCGTGTCGACGAACTCGTGGGGTATAGCCACACCCAGTCGGTGGAAATCGTCTGGGAAGGAGTCGGCCCAACCCGGATGGGGAGTGTTCAGAAAATCGCGACTCATCTACTCCAGCGCGGTACGCACACGCTGGCTGTCGTTCCCGGGCAAGACCAGGTCGATGACGTCGTAACAATGATTCGCTCTCATGGCGGCCGGCTCGTGTCAGTGACACCGCAGAAGAGATCGTTGGAGGACCTTTTCCTTCGGGAAGCCAAGAAGCCACAGATCTTCGACAAAGCGGTGGGGGCATGACAATACAACCGATCTTGGTCATTGCCCTGAATACCTTCCGCGAGTATCTGCGCGACAAGATTCTCTATAACCTGTTGCTTTTTGCAGTGTTGCTGATGGGCACGTCTGTGCTCCTTGCGGACCTCACGATCATGGAACACCACAAGATTATCAAGGATATGGGATTGGCCGCCATCAACCTAGGCGGCGTAATGATCGCCATTTTTGTGGGCATTGGCCTTGTGAGCAAGGAAATCGAACGACGAACCGTCTACACCATCATGGCAAGGCCGATCAGCCGTGCGCAATTCATCCTGGGCAAATACCTGGGATTGGTGCTTACGCTGTCAGTGAATGTGGTCGTGATGATGACTGTCTTCTTAGGTACGATGCTGTTGTATCGGGTACCGGTGCAGATGGCGTTGTTTCAGGCGGTCGAACTCATTTTTGTGGAGGTCCTCCTCGTCACTGCATTGGCCTTGTTCTTTTCAACCTTCACGTCCTCTACGCTCAGCGCCATCATGACAATCGGGATGTATGTGATTGGTCATCTGACAACGGATATGAAAGGGTTCACGCAGACCAGTCAGTCCGAAACCACCATGGCCTTTGTGACGGGGTTGTATTACCTCTGCCCGAATCTCGAAATGCTTAATATCAAGGGTCAAGCCGCAACGGGCATTCCGGTCACACTGACCTACCAGGCCCTTGCGACGGGTTATGGTCTTCTCTATACGACCATCCTCGTCGTGTCGGCCTGTGCAATATTCAGGAAACGGGACTTCTAGTCAAGAATGACCGCACGGGGACGGTTCGAACGGTGAAACTGCTCACCGTGTAGGTACTCGGTCTACAATTCATAGATGCTGCCGCGGGCGACACCACGATAAGAACATGTTTGCGATGTTTCTTGCGAGCTAGAATACAATACTTCCCCCTCCAGATAATCTGGCTATAGTCCTCGCGGCTGGACAGACGGGCCACATGTTGACACGGTCGAACAGGTCATGGAGGACGAAGAACGGGATCCAGGGTCGGTTTATGGAGATCCAATTAGAGGGCTGGCTGGCGGTTAGGCTGCAAGTGAGTTGAAACATTGACCTGAAGCGGGTTTGAGAGCCAGAGCCGAATATGTCGGAAAAGCCATCTTACCTGGCAGGCCATCTTTTAACGCTGATTGGCTCCGCAGTCGTGATTTGCTTGTACGCTACCCTTGTTTTTCCGGTCAGCCATATGGAGACAACCAGGCAGGACAATCTACAGTCCAGATTTTGACAGAGGATCTGGCGGGACGTTGCACATGAAGTGTTTTCAGATGCTGATTCATCACCGTCGGTTGATCTGGAACCTGATACTACTGGACTTCAAGGTGCGATATGCCGGTTCAAGGTTGGGCTTGCTGTGGATGCTCGTGGGACCGCTGATGATTTTGGGGAGTTACCTGCTGGTGTTCGGAAGTATCCTACACATTCAGTCTTTGCCAGGCTTGAACGCGTTTGATTATGGATTGCTCGTCACTTGCGGACTCCTACCGTGGATGGGATTTTCTGAAGGTGTTATGGGGGGAACGAACTCGGTCTTGGCGCACCGCAACCTGATGCGAGGTCAACTATTTCCTATGGAGTTGATTCCCGTCACGGCAGTGTGTTGCGGATTGGTCGGACAGTTGCTTGGAACTTCGATTCTTCTGGTGGTCTTGGGTATTCGTGGCATGTGGCAAATCAGTCTGCTGTGGTTGCCGGGTCTCGTGCTATGCCAGGCGTTATTTACAGTCGGGGCTGTGTGGATCCTGTCGTGTCTCAATATCCTCTTCCGTGATCTCTCCCAGATCGTCCGACTGGGGATGGTATTGCTGATGTTTATTTCGCCGATTGCCTATACCACACAAATGGTTCCTCCTGGTCTCGACTTGGCAATTGCACTGAATCCTCTATCGTTTCTTATTGATGGGTATCGGGACACAGTATTGTTAGGGCGGAGCCCTAGGTTTGTCGGAATGGCCCTCTTTGGAGGTGCAGCCGTAATGATGTTGCACATGGGATATCACTACTTCATGCGTCTGCGGACGGTATTGCCGGATTTGGTGTGATGAACGACGTCGCCATTGCAGTCAAAGACCTGTCGAAAGTCTACCGACTTTATCGCACGAATTCCTCGCGCGTACTCGACTTCCTTGGAATGGGAGAAGGGGGACTAGCACGAGGATACGACGAACACTGGGCACTGAAGAATCTCTCGTTCGATATCGCCAAAGGAAGTACCGTTGGGATTGTCGGTCGAAACGGGGCCGGAAAAAGCACCTTGCTTCGATTGCTTGCTGGAACAAGCGGACCGACCAGCGGGGAGGTCGTCCGACATGGTCAGGTCGCGGCGCTACTGGAACTCGGCACGGGATTTCATCCGGATTTGACCGGACATGAAAACATTTATGCCAGCGGTCTCTATCTGGGATTTGATCGTCGTGCGATGCAGAATTTCTACAATGACATCGTGGAGTTTTCTGAACTGGGGCCATTCATCCGTCAACCGGTCAGAACTTACTCCACCGGCATGTATATGAGGCTGGCGTTTTCCGTAGCCACCTGCCTCCCGGCGAGTATCCAGGTGATCGACGAAGTGCTCGGCGTGGGTGATGCCTATTTCTTTGGCAAGTGTCTCCAACGCTTCCGGCAATTCCAAAAAGAGGGCCGCACCACGGTGCTGGTGTCGCACGACAATGCCACATTGCTGCGGTTGTGTTCGCGCTGTGTCTGGATCGATCATGGTCGAATCGCCGCGGATGGCTCCCCCCTGGAGGTGATCATGGCCTATACCGAGACAGTCCAGGCGGAGCAAGACCGAAAGGCCCGGACTGAATGGTCAGATCCGGGTATGACGACGGATACGGCCTTCGCGTTACGGAAGCAGAAAGCCCTCGAGATCGAGCAGGTCCAATTTCTCGATGCACGACATATACCGACCAGTGCATTGGCAATGGGGGATGCGATCACGATTCGGATTCATTGTCACTCTCGTGTTGCGATGGAGCGAGCGGTGATGACCGTCTCAATCTTTCGTTCCGACGGGATCACCGTCTGCAATGTCATTTCTTCCATTGATGACGTCTATGTCCGGCTATCTGAGGGAAGAAGTACGATTGATGTTCAATTTGCTCCTCTACTACTGGGACCCGGCGAGTATACGGTGGCAGTGGGGATCTATCCCTCATTGGATCTCAACGATTCCGTGAGTCCTCAACACGCTGTGATCTGGCACTACCGGCAAATGTTCTCGGTCCATCAGCCGGTCGGAATTGCCCTGGATCTTGGTATCGTCAGGCATCCAGTCACTTGGGCCATTTGCGCACATGCTGAGGCAGAGGAAAGGATTGCTAGTTGACGGCCAACACGGTCGGGACCAAAGAACAAGCCGTCGCGGATGACTCCGAGGCCTCTTCCGTCCTGAAGGATCGATATCGTGATTGCTACAACCGAATTGCAGGGGATGATTTAATAGAACCACTGGAAAGTGGGAAGGACGCGCGCAACCTTCCTCTTCTCAACTTGATTGGAGATGTCAAAGGAAAGCGGGTGCTGGATGTCGGTTCGGCGCAGGGACTACTGCTCGACCATATGCGGACAGCCCGTACGACCGTCTGCACAGACCTCGCCGCAGCCTATCTTCGAGTTGCACGTGGCAAGGCTCATTGCGCAGTTCAGGCAGAGGGAGAATGCCTTCCGTTTCACATCGGGACGTTCGACGTGGTGGTCTGCACAGGAGTCCTCGAACACGTTCTCGATCCAACGGCTGTGATGCGTGAGGTGAAGAGAGTGCTATCGCCTAATGGACGATTTTACGTATTGGTTCCTTGGGAGGAAGATCTGAGCAAGTATACCGGTATGGAAACATCATATGAGTTCACCCATCTGCGTTCCTTCGATGATGATCTTGTGGGAAAATTGTTTGAGGACTTTGAGATTGTCCGACGTCGGGGTGTCGAACCCAATGTCGAGCATCCTCCACACCAGAAGATATTGAACGCTCTCCCACTGCATGTGTCCCAATGGTTGAGCCGAATCAACCGTCAGGTGTGGGTCGTGTTGGACTATGCAGAGGGGCGTTGGCACTGGAAACTCCCTAGACGAATTCAATACGGCTATTGGCGCTGGTATTGGAAACAGTTGGCTCAACTCCCCAAACGTGATTGGTTCTGGTTATGGTTCTATCCTCCGTTCCACATGATCTTCGAGTTGAGGCCTCTTGGCGCAGCTGGGGACTTCAATGAGCACTCGTAGCGTCCAGAGCCGATTGACCGGCGTGCTCTCTTGAGGGAGGTCGGACGCTTCTCGCTGAATGCGTTTATTCATGAGCACACCCATCTCCATCAATGCGGAGCCAGAATACCGCGCTCCCTCTCTATCCCCTCCAGAGAAGCTCTCCGTCCTCCTCATCTGTGACGACAATCGAGGTCACGCGAACACCGTACTCGATCATATTGCCGCCTTAACTGCCCATTCGGCCCACGATGTACGTATTTTTAATCCCTGTGGAATGAAAGGTAGTCGCTACCTCGACCTTAGTGAGTTCGATGTAATCGTACTGCATTACTCCCTGGTGATCATTTCCGATCATTACCTCTCGCCCGCTTTTCGTGAGCAGATTCGCA
>JBEVJJ010000010.1:0-4214 GCA_040510255.1 Nitrospiraceae bacterium
TCACGAGCATGATTTCTTGGATCCCTGCCCTGACCAGGGTCTGAATCGGATAATAGATCATCGGTCTGTCGTACACCGGCAGCAAATGCTTATTCGTCACCTTCGTCAGAGGCAACAGTCTCGTGCCGAGACCACCGGCCAGCACGACGCCCTTCATGTCGACACCCTGGTGTGTCGTGCTGCTGCATCCATCAGCAGCGTCTCGCCCCTCACATGGCGCTCGACGACGGGCACGCTGGTCATCGACGAGATCACAAGGGATTCCCTGATTCCCCCCGTCAATGGTTCAACAGATGAAGGAATACGCCGGAGAGCAAGCAAGGATCGGGAACGATCGTACATGTCAAGAATCTGCTCCCTGGGGGCAGGATATTTGACATGTTGAGGGATGGAATGTGGGGACCAGTTGTTGTAACTTCGCGATAATCCGGTCATGCTCGCCGTCCTGCACGGAAGCTTCCAAATCTTTGAAACAATCATCCTCGAAAAAAATGGGAAGCGGAGACGTTGGGATTGCACGCTTGACCTTCTCATGTGAGGTCCCTTCAACCCGCTCATTTTCCTCGAACAGTTCCTCACAGAGTTTTTCACCCGGCCTGAGCCCGATATACTCGATCTGAATATCCCTGTCGGGCACCAGGCCAGCCAGTTCAATCATGGCGCGGGCAAGATCCACAATCCTGATCTGCTCGCCCATATCCAGCACGAATACCTCACCGCCGGTTCCCATCATGCTCGCCGTCAGCACCAGTTCCACCGCCTGCGGAATCGTCATGAAGTACCGCCTGATGTCGGGATGCGTGACGGTGACCGGACCACCTTTGCGAATTTGCTCCGCAAACAACGGCACGACACTCCCGTTGCTCCCCAACACATTACCGAATCGGACTGCAGAAAAACTTGTCGCCCCGAGGGCATTCATCCCTTGGGTGACGCATTCGGCAATGCGTTTCGTGGCCCCCATCACACTGGAGGGATTGACTGCCTTGTCGGTGGAAAGAAGTACGAAGCGGGCGGTTCCCGATAGCAGCGCGGCTTCCGCCACCACGCGGGTTCCCAGCAGGTTGTTCTTCACTGCCTCGCCGGGAAATTGTTCCATCAATGACACATGCTTGTGGGCGGCCGCATGAAAAACAATATCTGGAGTGGCCTTTCGAAAGGCGGCTGAGACTCGTTCAACCTGTGTGATGTCGCCGACGACAGGCATGACCTTCATGTGCGGATACCGTCGCCTCAGTTCAAGATCGAGCAGATACAGACTGTTTTCATATCGCTCGAACAATAGGAGCAGCGCAGGATCATGCTGGGCGATTTGTCGACATAGTTCACCGCCGATGGACCCACCGGCACCTGTCACGAGAACTCTTTTACCCTTCAGAAACGAGGACAAGGCAAGTTCATGTTCTCGGGTTGCTGCCGGACCATCGTGATGGAACTCGGGAGACTGGAGGCGGTGGAGAATGGCTTGACTGTCGAACAAACTGTTGAGCAAAAGCATCGGGGACAGCATCCGGGATAGGACCTCTTTGTGATGGCCGGCGGGTTCTCCTCACAGGCCATCAGGCCGTAGATCGAGAGCCACTCCTCTAGCAGATAGCCAGAGAAAACTCAACCTTGAAACCGTACCGGCAAGCGCGTTCTGGTGGGACACAAGAAGAAAGGAGGATCATTGGCGATGAGATCTACCCACTTATGATTCAAGCCACGACTGGAACATCAGCACGTCCCACAAGTGGTATTGCCAATCCGTTGCTCCGGAAAGGTGTTCGACCCATTTCCGCCGGATCGGATTGGGATGAAAAAAGCCTTCACGGTGGAGACGGCGCTCATCCAGCAACGCCTCCGCCCACTCCCGTAGCGGCCCACGCAACCAGGAACCCAGAGGAACACCGAACCCCATTTTCGGACGTTCAAATAGGTGCGCCGGCGCATACCGTGCCAAGAGGCGGCGCAGGATCCATTTCCCCTGATCATACCGACGGATTTTCATCGAGAGCGGAAGGCGCCAGGCGAATTCGACAATCTGTGGATCCAGGAAGGGGATACGGGTTTCCAGAGCCACGGCCATGCTGGCGCGGTCGACCTTGACCAGGAGATCGTCGGGGAGATAGGTCACGGAGTCCAGGAACATCATACGCGTCGTAAAGTCCCGGAGCTTGGGCCATGCGGCTCGGTCGGACAGCAACGTGGGAGGTTCCTTTCCGCCGACGACGACCTCATGAGGGTTCTTCCAATGTGAGACAAACTCAAAATAGGCATCATCCAGATCGCCGTGATCCAGCATGTCGGCGGCCTTATAGAGCTTCTCTCCGGGAACCCGAACCGACGGTAAGAGGCCTCCGCACATATTGAACAACCGATTCCACACCAAAGGTGAAAGCTGACGAATCGATCGTGCGAGCAGCGGACGCAGAGACGAGGGAATCCACCCAATTCGCCGCCTTAGCGTCCTTCCCCAGAAATATCGATTGTATCCACCGAATAACTCATCTCCGCCGTCCCCTGACAAAGCCACCGTCACATGGCGTCTGGTCATCTGTGAGACCAGGAAGGTAGGAATCTGGGAAGAGTCGGCGAACGGCTCGTCGTACAGAGCCGCCAGCCGAGGGATCACGGCCAGCGCCTCCTCCGGGGTGACGTACAGTTCCGTGTGGTCCGTCTGGAGATGACCCGCCATTTGCTGTGCAAACCCGGCTTCATTGTACTCAGCCTCATGAAAACCGATGGCAAAGGTTTTTACCGGTGTTGCGCTTTCAGCCTGCATGAGCGCCGCCACGGTCGACGAATCGATGCCTCCTGAGAGAAACGCTCCGAGCGGAACATCCGACGCCATGCGCAGCCTGATGGCCTTGCGCAAGAGTTGATCCAAAAGATCCACCGCCTCCTCTTCCGACCCGGTAAAGGGCGTGGCGATGCCCTCCTCGACCTGTTTGCTCAGAGACCAATAGGAGACGGGGCGAGGCAATCGTCTGGAAACGACCTCGGCGGGAGAGAACCGGACATAGGTTGCGGGAGGAAGTTTTGCGACATCCCGATAGATGGAATATGGCGCCGGGATGCAATTATGCCGCAACAACAAGGACAACGCCTGCCGATCCACCTCCGCCCCGAAGCGGGGACAAGCCTTGAACGCCTTCAATTCGGAAGCAAACATCAATACGTTTCCGATCCATCCATAATAAAGCGGCTTCTCGCCGAGTCGGTCGCGAAGCAGAATCAATGCCCGTGCCTGTCGATCCCAGAAGGCACAGGCAAACATCCCGTTCAACCGTGCCAGCGACGCTTCTAACCCCCAGTGTTCGATCGCCTCGAGGAGAACCTCCGTGTCGGACTGTCCACGAAACACCCGACCACAGGATTGCAGCTCGTCACGCAATTCCACAAAATTGTAAATCTCGCCGTTATAAGTGGCGACATATCGACCGGACGAGGACACCATGGGTTGATGTCCCGCAGGAGACAGATCATGGATGGAGAGACGGGCATGGCCGAATGCCATGCCGGCAGGCTCATCGGACCAGATGCCGGTATCATCAGGTCCGCGATACCGGATCCTCCTGATCATATCGGAGACAAGCGCCCGTACATCCCTTGTCTCTAGACTGATCGCGCCCGCTATTCCACACATAGGGTGAGGAGATTCGGTGGAAGAGACCATCCTGCGACCGACAGAATCCCGCGGTTCGATGACCACTCGTCAATCCGGCCATGAGAGTCGGAAGATGGAATGAGGGCTGGGTGGAACCCGATGATCGGCATGGTCCGGCTAATCGAGCTTCATCGTCTCGACGACATGCTCCGCAAAGGGCAGTGATGAGGTAAAGGCAGGAGACACCGCATTAAGCACATGGGTCGAACGAGGCCCCGGTTCGATGACGAAATCACTGAGCAGTTCAGCCGTACTGGTATTGATCAATTGTGCGCGGATCCCCGGCTCCTTGCCGGGCAACAGATCAACCTTCTCAAACCCGACTCCGAGCGCTTCCGCTTCGCGATAAAACCCGGCGCGAGTCATCTTGACCAGTTCCTGCATGGCAATCGACCGGAAATGGTCTCGATTTCGACCGAACAATCGCAGCAGATAGGCCATCATGGTCACACCGTCTCTCATTGTGGCTCCGGCTAATCCGCGATACTGTTCTCGTCCCAATAGTGGCAATGCCGAAGGACCGATCGTCACCTCCCCGTCGGGTCGTCTGGTGAAATGTACTCCA
>JBEVJJ010000011.1:0-10374 GCA_040510255.1 Nitrospiraceae bacterium
GAATCCGTTTCGTATGATGATTTGAAAACCAACTCCTTCGCCCATCAAGGCAAAACGGTGATGCTCAGCGGTATTGTGGTCAAAAGCAAGCGGGTGAAAGACGGAACCGAGATCGAAGTCTTGCAAATTCCGACTGGTTCCGGCGCAGCGCCGGCAAATGACAGGGCCAGGTCCGAGGGGCGTTTCTTAGCCAAGAAAAGCGGAGAGTATCTCGATCCGGCTGTGGTCGATCCAGGGACGCCCCTCACCGTCGTGGGAGAAGTGCGTGAATCTGTCACCAGACCGCTTGACGACGACGAATACACCTACCCGGTGCTCGACATCAAGCATCTCGTGGACTGGGACGAGGTGAACCCGCAGATGCGGGCAGCGCCTTATGCTTACCCCTACGGTCGGTCCATGTACTCGTATCCCTACTCCTACTGGGGAAGCCCCTATGGCTTTGGCCCCTTCAGAGGGTACGGGAGATGGTACGGTGGCTACCCCTACTATGGTCCCGTATACCGGGGCGGCTCGTTCTCCCCGAGTGGCCCGAGCGGTCCCCCTCCATCCTCGGCTCCCCCGCAATTCCAGAAAGACGACTGACAGGAGCACCTTTTCTAGGCCGACTGGACGCATATGGGTCTTCAACGGTATTGGAAGAAGCGCGACTTCAAAGAGACACCCGAGCCACGGGGGAAGACGAAACCTTCCTCAGGACGGCTGAGCTATGTCATCCAAAAACATGCGGCGAGCCGCTTACATTATGATTTCCGGTTGGAACTGGACGGAACGTTGAAGAGTTGGGCCGTTCCCAAAGGCCCCAGCCTTGATCCAGGTCAAAAGCGCTTAGCCGTGCATGTCGAGGATCATCCACTCGACTATGCCGGTTTCGAGGGCATTATTCCGGCCAAACAATATGGCGCCGGTACCGTCCTCCTCTGGGATCGTGGTTACTGGACTGCCATCGGCGACCCCCAGTCGAGCTACGACCGGGGAAGGCTGAAATTTCGTCTGGATGGGAAAAAGTTACAGGGCATCTGGAATCTTGTCCGGATGGGTAAGCATCAGGAACCTGGGAAGGAGAATTGGCTGCTGATCAAGGAAAACGATGAGGAGGCGCGGAGCGGGACCGAGAGCGAGGTGACACAGACACTCGTCACAAGCGTAGAGAGCGGACGGACCATCGAGCAGATCGCATCGGGCCGTCATCGGGTGTGGCATTCGAACCGAACAGGGGAGAACAAGGCAGAACCGGATAAGAAGTCGCCACGGGCGGAGGTTGCACAGTTGACCGGGGCTCGGCGGGCGCCGATACCAAAATGGATCGCGCCCCAGCTTGCCACATTGGTCGACCAAGTGCCTGAAGGCGACGAATGGGTCCACGAGCTCAAATATGACGGATACCGTCTGTTGAGTCGGATACAGGATGGATCCGCTGCTCTCTTTACGAGGAACGGGCATGATTGGACGGGCAAGCTCCACCGGATCGCCGACTCGGTCGCTTCGCTGTCCAAGCAAGGCTGGCTGGATGGTGAAGTGGTCGCGCTCATGCCCGACGGGGGAATCAGTTTTCAGGCGTTGCAGAATGCGTTCGATACACGGTCGGAGACGAACCTGGTCTACTATGTCTTCGATCTGTTGTATCTGGACGGGTACGATCTCATGAAGACCCCCCTCATGGAGCGCAAGCGCATGCTGGCGTCGTTGTTGGAGAATCAGGAGAACTCGACCCCGATCCGCTACAGTGACCATATTGCCGGCAAAGGCGACGTCGTATTTACAGAGGCATGCCGGAGCGGGATGGAAGGAATCATCTCCAAAAGGATTGATGCCCTGTACCTCGGCAGCCGGAACAAGAATTGGGTGAAGGTCAAATGCAGCCAACGGCAAGAATTCGTCATCGGGGGGTACACAGATCCGTCCGGGTCGCGCACGAAATTTGGCGCTCTGCTGCTCGGAGTCTACGATCGGGAGGGTCAGCTCAGATATGCGGGGAGAACGGGGACAGGATTCTCCGAGCGTTCATTGAAGGAGTTACATAAGCGTCTGACCGTCCTCGCGCAGTCTCGACCTCCGTTCGTGAATCCACCGACCGGCGTCGATGCCCGAGGGGTGCATTGGGTCAAGCCCAAATTGGTTGCGGAAGTGGCGTTCGCCCAATGGACGGATGAAGGCCTGTTGAGGCAGGCGGCCTTTCAGGGATTGCGCGAGGATAAGGCGGCCCGATCCGTCATTCATGAACGACCTCAGAAGCAAGTGGACACTGACGATGCGCCGCACCCTACGTCCCACCGGCGACATTGGCGAGGCTCCGGTGCAAGAAGTCGAGCGTCCACCAGCGAGAGAGGTCCTCAAAACGGTCCCTCGATTGTTGCCGGTGTGACTTTGACCCATCCCGATCGCGTGTTGTTCCCCGAAGGGTCCCTCACCAAGCTCGCCTTGGCTCGCTACTATGAACAGGTCAGCCCATGGATCCTTCCCCACCTCAAAGGGCGGCCATTGACCCTGGTGCGTTGTCCTGAAGGATATGACAAGGAATGTTTCTACCAGAAACATGCAACCGACACAGTCCCCGAGGTTGTCGGCAGAGTCGAAATTCCGGAAGGGAAGAAAACCGTCTTCTACATGGTCGCCGATTCATTGCCCGCGATTGCCGGTTTGATTCAAATGGGCGTCTTGGAGATACATACATGGGGAGCGAAGCGTGATCGGCTCGACAGCCCGGATCGGATCATTCTGGACCTCGACCCGGACCCGTCTGTCGCCTGGAAATCCGTCGTCGAGGCGGCTCAGCTCGTGCGAACATTGCTCGATGAATTGCGACTCGCGAGTTTCATCAAGACGACGGGAGGCAAGGGTCTGCACGTGGTCATCCCCCTTCAACGGGTTCATAGCTGGGAGGAGGTGAAGGCCTTTTCCAAGGCCATGGCGGACCACCTCGCGCGCTTGATTCCGGATCGGTTCATCGCCAACATGTCCAAGCAGAAACGAAAGGGCAAGATCTACGTCGACTATCTGCGCAACGCCAGGGGCGCCACCGCCATCGCCGCCTATTCGACGAGGGCACGTGCGGGGGCGCCTGTTTCTGTGCCACTCGCGTGGGAGGAATTGTCTCCCGACTTGCGGTCGGATCATTTCACGGTGGGAAACGTGGTGGACCGGTTGAAAGGGCTGAAGCGGGATCCGTGGCAGGATTACCTTACGATGAAGCAGAAGCTCACGCCGAAGATGAAGGTGGCGCTGGGAGCGTGAAGAAAGAACACCTCACCGCTTCACGAACGACGCGATACGAGCGATGCCTGACGTCTGTCTAGGCTGCGCCCTTTTCCATCAGCGTCTGATCCAGGGCTGCTATGGCCGGGGATCCGGCTAACAGATTCTTGCCTGCGATGAATTGTTCGTACACCTTCCCATAATCCTGTGCCATACGTTCTACGGTGAATCGCTGCTCAAAGCTCTCGCGGCACCGCCGACGCTCGAGCTCGGAGACCATGGCAAGCGACGACATCATCTGGTTCAGATCCTCGCAAATCATTCCCGTAACGCCCTCGTCGATGATCTCCGGAATAGAACCGCGTCGATACGCGAGCACCGGCGTGCCGCATGCGAGCGATTCGATGAGGACGATGCCGAATGGTTCCGGCCAATCATAGGGACAGACGAGCGCATAGGCATCGCCGAGAAAGTCGTTCTTTTCTTCATCGGTGATCTCCCCCACGTATTCCACGAGCGGATGATCGAGGAGCGGCTCGATCTGCGTCACAAAGTACTCCCGGTCGACAGGATCGACCTTGGCAGCGATACGCAATGGCATGCCTGTCCTTTTGGCCAGCGCGATGGCATGGTCCGGGCGCTTCTCCGGAGAGAGACGGCCTAGGAACGCGAGGTATGTACCCTGGTTGGGATGAAATGAATACAGATTGGTCGGAAGACCGTGATACACCGTCTCCTGCCAGTTGAGCCAGGCTAATGGCCGCCGTTGCGCGTTCGAAATAGAAATGACCGGCATTTCAGGAAACTCTTGGAACACCGGCAGCAGTTCAGAAAGATCGAGACGTCCGTGTAACGTGGTCAGTACCGGAGTCCGACATCGGCGCGCAAATGGAAAGCCCGTGATATCGACGTGGGAATGGATGATATCGAAGTATTCCGACTTGGCGCCGAATGCCCGTTCGAGCTGGAGAGTCAACGGCGCTTCGCGACAACAGAGGCCGGTGGCAAGACGGAGCGCTTGTGGATGAATCGCTTCGAGTTTGGCGGCGGTCACGGAGTCACCGCTGGCAAACAACGTCACATCGTGACCGAGACGAACGAGTTCTTCCGTTAGATATGAGACGATGCGTTCCGTCCCTCCATACCCCTGCGGAGGAACGCTTTCGTAGAGGGGCGCAACCTGTGCGATTTTCATACATGTCCCTTTCAGAGTTCACTGGCGAGAGAGGTGGACGGTGTGGAGTCGTTTCCTTTTTCGTTTAACACATGGGGAGAATAGCGTTGAACTTCGGGCGTGGTAGCTAGGAACTGTCCTAGTTTTGAAACGACGCCTGCCCGGGCATGCAGCTTGCGTGACGTTGTCTAGAAGAAGGGATGATAGACGCGGCTAATACAATACTCCTCCCGATGCGCGTTCGAGCCTGGCTAGGGATACTGAAAGATCATAGCGGGCCTGGTTATAGTCGAGCAGAATCTGACGCTGGACACGCTGGGCATCCAGGACTTCCAACAAACTGGCCGCTCCCTGTAAGAAACTGAACTGTGCGATACGCAGCGCTTCCTGTGCCTGGCCGAGCAATCCCTTCTCAAATACGGCAAGGAGTTCGGAGGTTGTCCTTGCGTCCTGCCAATGTTGATTGACTTCTTTGACCAGAAGATTCTTCGCGCGCAAGAGTTCTGCCTCATCCCGTCGTTTGACACCAAGCGCTTCCGCAACTTCACCCTGCCGCTGATACCAGATCGGCGTGGGAACGCTGACGCCGGCTATATAGGCTTCCCGGCCAATTTCCCGGTAATAGCCCCCGTTCACCGTCACGTTCGGCACGCGGGCCTGCCGTTGGAATTCGATGCCATGGTCGGCGCGCTGTACGGCTTGGGTCAACCGTTGAACGGTCGGGTGATCGTCCAACGCCCGAGTCAAGAGCGGTTCGACCTTGAGTCCCTTCGGATACCCGTCAAAATCTCCTTGAATCGCATAGGTGGGACCTAACGACCCGGCGGTCAAGGTATCCAAGACTACGCGATTCACGCGGACGGCATTCTCCGTCCGTTTCACGACCTGATTGGCCTTGAGCACTTCGACCTCGGCCTTAATCAATTCGAATTGAGGCGCTTCGCCCAATTTCACGCGGGTTTGAACGATACGGCGTACATCCTCCACGATGACGAGATTCTGTTTGGCCAGCTCCTGTTCGCGCTGCGCGAGCAAGAGATTATAGAAGGCGACCTTGACCTCCGCGGCGAGATTCAGCCTGGTCTCCACGACTCCGACTGTCGCCCCTGCCACTCCTGCGTCCGCGGCGCGTTGACGCGCCGCTCGCATGGCTGGCCATTCGAGCGGCTGTCCGACGAGCGCGCTATATTCCGTCAAAGTCTCACGTCCTCCCGTAGCCACGTCCTGCGCCGTCAGTGCTGGTGCATCCTTTAAGAAGCCGCGGCCTCCGTATCCGGCCACAGTAGGGTTGGGGTAGGCGCCGGCTGTCACGCGTTGACCATAGGTTTGATCCACCGTTCCCTGGGCGCTGGCGACAGCCGGATGCCGTGTCATTGCCAGGTCCAGGACCTGGGGCAGTGAGTAGGAGGTCGGCAGGGCTGTCTCGGCCGCCTGCGCTCGGAAATCTCCGCCCACGACCGGAGTCAGCCATGAGAGAAGAAGAAAAGAAATGGATGTAAATGCAGACCATTGCATGCCTTGGTCCCGAGTGTTCATTTCCCGTCACTCCTTAATGAATTGTGATATGGATTGCGAGGTGGATCGAATGGTTGAGACCCTGCAGAAGGTCGATGTGTACCCGGTAGTATGCACATTTCAGTTCTCCAGCAAAACTAGGGGTATCCCCAGAAGCAAAAATGATGCTGGGAGGGTATCGTGCTCAGAAACCAACGGATTCTATTTTGATTGAATCAAGGCAACTGTGGCCATATATCATCCGACGTTCAGCCGGTCAAGGAAGAGTCGAGGGATGGTGAGACGTATCAAAGGTCTCGTCAGAACCGTTGTGACAATTGCCGGCGTCATCAGTCTGAACAGTCCTCTGATCATCCCAGTTCTCGCGAGCTCGGAGCAAAGGTTCATCTCTCGATTAAGTGGGATCGATGAGAGTTCGCGCCAGATTGGAAATCCATCACATTCCGTGGATCACCCGGTCAGCCTGAGAGGGCGAATCGGCAAATTTACAAGGAAGGGAGAGCCTGTCGATTCGCGGCGCGGGTTAGTGGGCGGGTCAAGTGACGCAGTCGGTGTTCAGCATGGAGAGATAAGTGGGGAAGCATGACAGACGATCTCAGGAAAGACCCGGATCTCCGCGAAAAGAGCAAGAGCCTGAAAGAGCCGCGCAGAAGTACGGTGAAGCGCGCACGATCGACAAAACGGCGCGACCGACCAGGGGACTGCTCCGTCCTCGACCACGAGCGGAGTGTCTGACCCACGTTCGGGAAAGCTCAAGCGATCCCCTGCCAAGTCGCAGGCCGATTCTCAACTTCAGGTAGTAGAACATGCACCACCGGCAGGTCAGGTTCATGAACATATTGCCCGGCGCGGGCCTATGTCTTGTACGAAGTCAGCGGCTATAGAGGCGAGGATGCGCTTCAGCACTGGCTAGAAGCGGAACGCGAAGTGCGCAATAATCACAAGGACGACAGTACGCGCGAGAATTGATACACCGATTGCTAACCAACGAAGGAGGGACGACGATGCATAACGGGGATTACTATGATGACCATGGCAGAAGCGATGCGGCGGGATGGTCTGCGTTCTTGGCCGGTGCGTTCATTGGAGCCGGGTTGGCATTATTGTTCGCGCCACAAACCGGAAACGAGTTGCGTGGCACCTTGCGCAACTATGCAGCCAGAACCAAGGACGATGTGATGGACCGAGGGCGTGAAGCCTGGGATACCGCGGTTGATCGTGGACGACAGTATGTCGAGCGGGGACAAGAAAGCTTGCAGGAGGCAGGACGTACCGCGCGTGAGTATGTTCAGAGCGGCCAGGAAAAGCTGAGAGAGGCCGGCAAAGAAGCGGTCAGCAAGTTCAAAGAAGCGAGCCGCGAAGCCCGTGAGGCGGCGAGCGACCGGGGATAAGCGATCGACAGAGACTGTGGTGGCATGGCGGCAATGTGGTCCCGCTGCGACATCGGAAGAGCACGATGTTCAACATGTTCCTCCGAGGGGTCTGCCTGGTTGCCACGCTCGGTCTCAGCGCCTGTGAGTCCACCAATGGAAAAACGGACAGGGAGACCATCGCCGACAGCGAAATAACGGCGACGGTGCAACATAGACTCACAGCCGACCGCGCCTCCAATTTCTCACGCGTCGATGTCGTCACGGAGAGAGGCGTCGTGAACCTCAGCGGTGTCGTACAGTCGGCCAAGCAGCGAACTCATGCTGAGGCACTCGCGCGTCAAGTCAAGGGAGTGACCAAGGTACAGAATAATATTCAAATTCAACGGCAGGGAACGAGGCCGGGCGACGGATCGTAGGTTAGCAGGTCGGTGATCCGGCGCCTGAGCCGCGCGCCGTTGAGAGGCACGGCGTCCCAGAGTCGTCACGCGAAAAGTTTTCCAGAAGTCCATCGGCTCGGCCCCTTACCCCTCCTCTTCGCCCGACCCCGTTGCATCTCGCACTCTGCTGTGAAAATTTCTAGGCGAATTGGGTACTGAAGCGTCTATACTACAATGGATGACCACTGCGGTTGCGAACCTATCCACTGCATGGTTGTGCTCTTGTGGAGCGTGTCATTGACGGGATGGAGACGGTGAGCGAAGAGAACGGACACAAGGTAGCGGAAGCATCATTCCATTTCATTGGATGCAGCGAACTGCAGGAAAGTCTCGCGCATCAGGCGGACGATGAGAAGGAGTTGGCCGAATTAATCGAAGAAGTGCCGCTCGATTCCATTCATTTCCATACACACAGTTATTTTCTCCGCCATCGGTTCATCGAACGCGCCTATCCGAACGATTTCGCCCAGTGGGTTGTGGGGCAAGTGGGAGACCATGTCTTGGGCGAGCGATTGTCGGTGATCGACCCGTTCGATTTTGCCAATCTCGAGGACCTGCGGGAGGAAATTATCTCTATTATCGACGACCATCTGTCAAGGGCCTCCATCATTCCACGGGTCGTATTCGGTCAGCCGTTCCACTTCAAACGGTCGCGGATCCTCGAAGTACCCATTGGCATAGAAGCCAGGACGCTGCATGAGTTCCGGCAGGCGGTGTCCGACGTCGATGTCAGTGCCATCTATTTTCATATGTTCGAAGCCCGCTTTCGCCTAGGGCGTGAAGAGAATGATTTTTCGTCATGGATTCGGTCGAGTCTTGGATTGCTGAAGTTGGCGGACTGCATCCGGTCGATCAATCCGTACCTCGGCAGCCTGGAGCGGTTGCGATCAAGCATTCTGACTGCCTGCGACGAATTCATGGCCAAAACATAAAGGAATTGACGATTGGTTCATTGCCGATTGCTCCATTGTTCAATGATCCGATGACCCAATGGTCCAATGACTCAATGATCCAATGGTGCAATGATCCAATGATCCAATCCCGCTCAGACTCGCCATGCTGAATCAAGATCCGCTCTGGTATAAGGACGCCGTCTTTTATGAGCTGCATGTCAGAGCCTTTTTCGACAACAACGACGATGGCATCGGTGATTTCGCCGGCCTTATCGGGAAGCTCGATTATCTCGAATGGTTGGGGGTTGATTGCCTCTGGTTGTTGCCCTTCTATCCCTCTCCTCTGCGCGATGACGGATACGATGTGGCGGATTTCCGCAGTATTGCGCCATCGTACGGAACGACGGAGGATTTCCGGCGGTTGCTGCAAGAGGCGCATCGCCGCGGCATGCGGGTGATCGTGGATCTGATCCTCAATCACACGTCCGATCAACATGCGTGGTTTCAAAGCGCGAGATCCTCGCCGGACTCGCCGACCAGGGAATACTATGTCTGGAGCAACACGGATCAGAAGTATGCTCGGGCCAGGATCATTTTCGTTGATACCGAAAAATCCAATTGGACATGGGATCCAGAAGCGCAGGCGTATTTCTGGCATCGGTTTTTCAGCCATCAACCGGATCTCAACTACGACAGCCCCAAAGTCCGACAGGCGATGCTGGAGGTCATGGAGTTCTGGTTGGATCAGGGATTGGACGGGTTCCGGTGCGATGCGGTTCCGTACCTATTCGAGCGCGAAGGCACCATGTGCGAGAATTTACCGGAGACCCATGCCTATCTGAAAGAAATTCGTCAGCGCATCGATCAGCGCTATAGGGATCGCGTGCTTCTCGCCGAGGCCAATCAATGGCCGAGCGACGTGCGCCCCTATTTCGGAAACGGCGATGAGTTCCACATGGCGTTTCATTTTCCACTGATGCCCCGTTTGTTCATGGGCCTACGGAGCGAGGACCGGCGACCGATTCTCGATATGTTCAAGCACACGCCGGACATTCCGCCTTCATGCCAATGGTGCCTGTTTCTCCGCAACCACGACGAGTTGACCCTGGAAATGTGCACGGGAGAAGAGCGCGACTACATGTACTATGCCTACGCCCGCGATCCTCTGATGCGGCGCAATATTGGGATCGCCCGGCGCCTGGCGCCGCTGCTCGACAATGACCGCCGGAAGATCGAATTGCTCAACAGCATCGTCTTTACACTGCCGGGAAGTCCCATCATCTATTACGGCGATGAGATCGGCATGGGAGATAACATTCATCTGGGAGATCGGAACGGAGTCCGAACGCCCATGCATTGGACGGCCGATCGCAATGCGGGCTTTTCAAAGGCCGATCCGGCCAAACTCTTTCTACCCGTGGTGGGCGACGCGATCTACGGATATGAATCGATCAATGTGGAAGCGCAGAAGGCGGTCGCGCACTCGTTACTGAACTGGATGCGGCGGATGATCGCCATCCGGAAACAACACAAGGTGTTCGGTCGGGGGACCTTGGAATTCTTGAACCCGTCGAATGAAAAGATGTTGGCCTATCTCCGTTCTTATGAAAATGAGACCGTGCTGATGGTGCATAATCTGGCCGAATCGGCTCAACCGCTGGAACTGGATCTCAAACGGTTCAAAGGGACCGTCCCCGTGGAACTCTTCGGCGAGTCGCGTTTCCCGGAGATCGGAGAAGGTTCCTATGTTCTGACCGTGGGGCCCTACGGTTTCTATTGGCTGAACC
>JBEVJJ010000012.1:0-2818 GCA_040510255.1 Nitrospiraceae bacterium
TCCTAATTCTTGGAAACCCTCCATCGCCCTCTATAGTAGGCTCTCGCTGCCGACCAACCGCTGGTTCGGCACGCCAGAAATTCCTGGTGGATTCACGCCTCTCTCGCGTGTACCTTCGAGCCGCTTCGAAGCAGTCGCCTTGACAGAGGGGATACTCTTCCGGAAAAACCTGAAACCGTTCCGGATCACGGGCAATGTGTTCTATTCTTACAATTTCCCAGGATCGGGGTCGGAATCAGGCGTGACCGTCTATGGAGGAGATCTGATCAACACGCACCTGGCGCTGGAGCATGTCCTCCACGAGGAGACCGGATTCGGCTACCTCATCGAAATGACCACTCTGCGACAGCTCAACGGCAGATTAGACGGTCATGCAGTCAACACGGTTCCGGCCACCTTTTGGCTTGTTGGCCTTCAGCCGGGCCTCGAATACACCTTTGCACGTTATGAGTCGGGTGCAAAGCTCGTCGGGGCGATCGGCGTGATGTTCACCGTCGCGGGGCAAGACGACATCCGCGCCATTTATCCGAATATCAGCTTCAAGTACTTTTTCGAGCAAAACTAACTAACATCCATGGTGGGAGGTGCTTCCATGCCGACAGTGGATCTCATCACAGAATACGTCATTCGTTACGGGTTTCAAGTGTTGGGGGCGATCCTCGTCTTTGCCGTCGGTGCGCTGGTCGCCCGGTGGGCAGGAAAACTTACGCAGCGATGGCTCGAGCGTCACGACATGGAGCCACCGATTCGCATGCTGCTGGCAAAAACCATTCAGGTGTTGATTCTGGTTTTTACGACGATGGCGGCATTGGGCCAGCTGGGAGTACAAATTGCGCCCTTACTTGCCGGCATCGGCGTCGCCGGACTGGGTGTCGGCTTGGCACTCCAAGGCGTGTTGAGCAACGTCTTCGCCGGGCTCTCAATCATCTTTACCAAGCCGTATCGAGTGGGTGAGCATATCTCGCTGCTTGGAGTGGAGGGCGATGTCCTCACCATCGACCTATTCTCCACGACGCTCCTGCACCCAGACCGCTCACGAGTGGTCATTCCCAATAGGAAAATCGTCGGGGAGATCCTTCACAACTTTAGTCATATCCGCCAACTGCACCTCGCCATCACTGTCGCCTATTCCACAAACCTCACTGAAGCACTCGCGCTCGTCCGTTCCATCTTGGCCTTGAACCCAGCGGTCCTCAAAGATCCTGCGCCTGCGGTCGGAATCACCCAATTAGGCGATTCGGGAATAATGATCTCCATCGACCCCTGGGTATCGGTTGCAGACTACGCGAGAGTTCAAGGGGAGTTAAACCAGGTCCTTGTCGAACGGTTCCAATCGGCTGACATTCAAATTCCGTATCCTCAGCATGAAGTGCGGCTCCTATCGGCAACATAAGCCATAACCAACTTCTAGACGCGAGGACAGAGAGACTCAGATTCCTACACCAATGAGACAAATCCAAGGGCGTAAAGGTTTCAGGCAATGACTGACGAGAGAGATTGCTAATTGCAATCGGCCTTTGGCTACTCGTATCATCGACCCATGAACTGCACAAAATGCAAGACCAAAGCGGTCATCAAGCTCCCCCGGCACCATGCGGCCTTCTGCAAAGGTTGCTTCACGAGTTTTGTCCATGACCAGGTGGCGCGGGCGATCAAGTCCGAAAAAATGTTCGGAAAAGACGATCGCATTCTCGTGGCAGTCTCTGGCGGGAAAGACAGCCTGGCACTGTGGGATATTCTGCTCAAGCTGGGGTACAAGTCGGACGGGTTCTACGTCAACCTGGGGATCGGCGGCTATTCGGAACGCTCCTATAGGATGGTTCAACGGTTTGCCGACTCGGTGGCCGTTCCGGCTGGCGCGGTCCTCCACACCCATACGGTGGAGCAGGAAGCAGGCGCCGGTATCAAGGAACTCGCGCAGTTAGTCCATCGCCCTACCTGCTCTACATGTGGCACCATCAAACGCTATCAATTCAACCGCGCCGCGGTCGAACGGGACTATGACGTGATGGCCACGGGTCACAACCTAGACGACGAAGCCGCCCGTTTGCTCGGCAATGTGCTGCATTGGCAGGAGGATTATTTGGAGAAACAAAGCCCCACCCTGCCCGCTTCGGTCGATGGATTCGCGAAGAAGGTCAAACCGCTCTACCGCCTCTCAGAGCGGGAACTTGCCGCCTATTGCGTCCTGAATAAGATCGAGTACATCGTGGACGAATGTCCGATGGCCCAAGGCGCGCGCACGCTCCTATATAAGGAGGTGCTCAACCGCCTGGAAACCGAGTCACCGGGCACCAAACAGTACTTCTATTGGGGCTTTCTCGAAACGCAACGCGAGAAGCGGTCCTCTCCCGTCGCCATGACCGAAAAGGATCAGGCCATGCTCCATCCCTGCAGCACGTGCGGACAGCCGACTACGGCAGAGATCTGTTCGTACTGCAAATTGATGGCGCGCGCCAAGCGGGAAGTGCCGGGTTGATCTCAATAAAATCGGCATTACCTTTGTAACTCATGGCGATCACTCCACGCGACTACTACCAGGTCCTTGGTCTTCCTCGCACGGCCTCGCCCGAAGACATCAAGAAGGCGTACCGGCGATTGGCCCGCCAATACCACCCTGATCTCCACTCCGGGTCAAAGAAGGCCGAGATGGAGAAAAAGTTCAAAGAACTGAACGAAGCCCACGAAGTCCTCTCCGATGCGGATAAACGCAAAAAATACGATCAGTACGGAGCCCAATGGGAGCAGGCCGAAGCCTTTGAAAAGGCGCGTCAGCAGGCCGGTGCAGGTGCGCAAGGGTTCCGCTGGGAACAGGCAG
>JBEVJJ010000013.1:0-3323 GCA_040510255.1 Nitrospiraceae bacterium
CATACAAGCTGATATCCAGCCCGATGACGAGAGACACGCCTTCCGCATTGAAGGCGGCCAGGAGATAGCCTTTCGCACAACCAATATCCACGACTCGCCATGGTTTCCTCGGACGACACAAGAAACGCGCCGTGCGAACGGCGATTGGATAGATGAGTGCACGTGAATGCGGGGGACTCTGCCTCGTCCGGCCTTCGAAGTAGTCATGGTCATAGAAAAGATGGGTGTTCATCGACTTTCTGCAGTTGTCCTCTCCAGCAACTGTCGAAGTTGGTCGGCGCTGCGACTCCAGGAGAACCGCTTCGCCCGCCTCAGTCCCGCCTCTCGCAGATGCAGGCGCAATCCGGCATCTCCCATCACCCTGATGAGGGCGTCCGCAAGCGTTCGGGGATCCTCTGTGTTGACCGCGAGACCCGCTTCGCCGATCACCTCAGGTAACGCACCGGATTTCGACACGAGAACGGGAGTGCCGCATGCCATCGCCTCCAGAACGGGCAGACCAAATCCCTCGTACAATGATGGATAGACAAAGAGATCAGCGCCTGCGTATAGAGCCTGGAGGTCTTCACCGGCGACATAGTCCGTGAAGGTCACATGATTCGATAACTCGAGCGTTTCGACGAGTCGAAGCACATCCTTTCCCCACCGGCAACTCCCGGCAATCACCAGTGTTGCCCCCAGCAAACCTTCCCCACGGGCGAGCTGATATGCCCTCAGCAATGCCTCCACATTCTTGTGCCGGCCGAGGGATCCTGCGTAGAGGATATACGGTCCGTTGATTCCATGGCGCTGTGTCACGGTGGCAATACAGGCTGGAGCGATGGTTGCCTGTTGGGAATGGCGACCGGGATACACGACATGAATCTTTGCCGGATCAATCCCCAACAGTTCGACGAGATCGTCCTTGGTGCAGTGGGAAATCGTCACGAGTGCCGCTGACCGTGCGCAGATCCGACGCACCAGCCGTCGAAAGTCGGCATGGTGCGGAAACAATGTCGGAAGCCGGAGCGGAATGAGGTCGTAAATCACGGATACGACCTCTCCTCGGGGCAATATCGGAGTCATGAGGCAGGTACTGAGATACACATCCAAACTTTTCCACAAGGCTCTCCCAACCGGTAGGCTGCAGTGCATCCGGTCCCACCAAAGAGACATGAAGCGGTCAGGTATGGACAGTCGAACAATCGGCGCAACCTGCTCACATTCCCGCACACCAGAAAGATGACTCCAACTCCGACGGAACACCAAGCGGTACTGATTTCTTTGGTCATCGATGATCAGTTTCCTCATGAGAGAACCGACATATTCGCTGATCCCGCCGTGACCGATCATGGGACCTGCATCAATTCCAATCAGCATCCGTCCACCAGCCGATTCGCATGTTCGGCGCGCCTCTTACTCACGCACGGGCATGTCCCTGGACGGTTTCTCGAAATCGTCCTACCAGTTTCGCGATATCGGCTGTCGTCGCAACGCGAAGCAGCCATAGCACGCAAACATAGACGAGTCCTGCCGCAGCCGTTGCCACCAAGTCGCCCCATGGTTTCAGACCAACCCAAACCGCCAAGCCCAGGGTCGCGGCGCTGCAACTCGCCAGCACTATCGCCCTCGGGATCACGAGGCCAAGATGGCGCACCATCATGAAGGCGCCCGCCATCAACAATCCGACTTCGCAGATCAACGTGCTGGCAGCTGCTCCTACACCGCCCCATCGGGGAATTGCCCAAAGATTCAGCAGGACATTCAGAAGACATGCTCCGGCCAGCGCTCTCATCCAGACATGCTCCTTGCCGCGTGCCTGCAATGCGATACCACAAGGGGCATACAGCCAGTTGGCGGCAGCAGACCATGACAGGATTGTGAGCATGGTTGCCCCCGCAGCAAATTCGGTACCGAACAAGAGACGGAGGAGCGTGTCAGAAATGCCTCCCATGAACAAAGCGACAGCCGGCGCGACGACGAGGAACACGCGCATGACGCGCTCGAAACTCCCTGACGGATGACCCTGCGACTCCTGCACGAGATATGGGAACAGCGTTCCGGCTGCCGATGCCCCAAAATTCAGGACCATGTTGATGGGCTTATAGGCCGCGCTATAGAGCCCCACCATCGCGGAGCTGCTCAATTGGCCGAGGAGCATGATATCGACTCGGGTGTACAAGCTTTGCACCGCAGCAGCTGCGCCGAAAGGAACGGCCTCGCGGATGATCGAAGGAAGCGTACAGCGTCCCTCTCGCGCGTCCGGAAGAAACGGATCAACCACAATTTTGGCAATGGCGATCGAGGCCCCGGCACTCACGACGTGCGCCCACAGGAATGAGACAATCGTGCCTCCAAAGCGGGCGGCGATGAGTACGCCAATCGTTCCCATCATGCCCGCAACCAGTTCGATCACGGCCACGCGATCGTATCGGGCATGGCCGGCGAGCACAGCCAGATATGGCCAGGTGAAGGAGCCCAGCACAAGTTGAGCCGCAGCGAGGCCAACCTGCCACAGAGACGCCGGTTGAAAGGGAAGTACCGCCGCCACTAGGAGAATGAGCGCGAAGACGGCAAGCCCCAGGAGTGCTTGGGCTCTTGCCGCCGCGCGAATGATTCCACCGCCTCCGTTCGGATCCCGCGCCACGGCGCGGGTTATGACTGTGCTCAATCCGAGATTCGGCAGCAGGCCGAACATCGCAGCAAGACCCATGGCATAGGCATACTGCCCGAGGCCTTCCGTGCCCAACACTCGCGCCAGCACCACCGAATTGGTCAACCCGAATGCCACGCCGAGGACCCGCCCGAATAAGAGCACGGTGGTCACGCGGGTCAACGATTGCAGACGATGAGTCACCGGACTTCCCCTCACTGAATGAACAGGGTCACCAATCAGGCCGCGCCTGCATGAGAAGAATCAGCGCCGGGGAACTTCCACGGTACAGACCGGGGCAGAATATGGCCGTCTACCTGCGGCTGAACCTTTTCACGGTGATGTGCCGCCGCTCGGTTCAACATCATGCTCTTAACTAGGATGCCCGCATACAGCCAGAAGGGCTCCATGATTCGCACGATAATGAAGGTATTCGAACCGACCGCATGGACCAGCAGGCCGAGAAATCCCAAGAGGAATCCTACAGTCAATCCGCGCATATAGAGATCGGGCGCCTCGTGATACCCCTGCAGGCATGTACGGAAGATCGTCCACAGCAAAGCGACAAACGCGCAGACTCCGAGGATACCGGTCTCTGTCAAGACGCGCGGATACATGGCATCCATAAACGGCCCGCCCGTGACTCCCAGTCCCCAAAGCGGGGATTTCAGCCAGGCATCGACCGCATACT
>JBEVJJ010000014.1:0-27009 GCA_040510255.1 Nitrospiraceae bacterium
GGACGAAGGCTTGCGCGCTCCGTGGTACCACCCTGATTCGGCGACCCATCCCACGCGGGATGTGCCACCCTTCATCATCATCCGTCACGTGGATGGAACGGAGCTCATTACGCGAGGATGCTTCACGAGCCCGGCTCAGAGGTGAGTTCGGCAAGCGACCGGCTGGTTTGCACCGTTCACCAGCTCTCTCTGTTCGGTCACTCCTGCCTACTACTCCTCGTCAGCGCCGTTATTCCTTTGTCCCTAAGACCGGTGTTTCGGTCTTGGTTCCCTGTTTGCCCCCCGATTTCAACATTGTCGTGACAACGCGGGTCAACGGGCCGGACATTGCATATCCCGCAAAGGTAACAAATATCATAACCTGCGGCCATGCGACAATCAGCATTAACGCCAGGATTCCCCAGACGAGATAAGTAAAATGTTCACCGCGACGGAACTTCAAGTCCTTAAAACTCCGATATTTGATCGTGCTGACCATCAGGAATGCCAGGCCCAGGGTAATGATCAGGATTAGGATCGGTTTGACTTCTGACCCCATCTTTGTGATGTGGAGATCAAAGATCACCAGTGAGGCCACGACACCGGCGGCGGCCGGAATCGCCAACCCCGTGAAGTATTTGCTGTCCGAAGAGGCGACCGTCGCATTGAACCGGGCAAGCCTGACAGCCCCCATCGCGACATACGCGAACATCACGGCTACGCCGAACATTCCCTGCCCGTTCAGCGCGAACGAGTAGATAAGGAGACCTGGCGCAACGCCGAATGACACGACATCGGCGAGAGAATCAAACTCCACCCCAAATTGGCCAGTGCTGTTGGTCAACCGGGCCAACTTGCCATCCAACATATCGAAGATCATCGCCACGAGAATCGCAATGGCTGCCGACAGGTGATTTCCATTGAATACCGACAGAATCGAAAAGACGCCGCAGAAGAGATTGCCGGTCGTGCACAAGTTGGGAATGAGATACATAGCCTGGCGTTTCCGGCCTCCCTTGGCAAATGCTCCTCGCATGCTTCCAGCTTTCATCGGAGTTCTCCCAGTATCGTTTCTCCCCCCTTTACCCGGTCACCCACGGCGACGAGTACCGGCGTGCCGGCCGGCAGGTAGGTATCCATCCTGGAACCAAAACGGATTAGACCAAATCGCTCGCCCCGCTGCACGGGATCTCCTGGAGACACCCAACAGACGATTCGTCTGGCGATGAGTCCCGCCACTTGTACGCACAGAACCTTTGCGCCCGAAGTCGTGCGAATCATCAAGGCATTCTGCTCGTTCCGAAGATAAGCGTCCGGCTTGTTGGCGGGCACAAAAGAGCCGGGCTGATATTGCACCCCATCAAGAGCGCCCGCACAAGGAATTCGATTCACATGGACATCAAACACATTGAGAAAAATGCTCAACCGGATACTCTTGTCCTTCAGGTAGCGAGGCTCGAACTCTTCTTCAATGGCAATCACCTTCCCATCGCCCGGCGCGACCACCGCGCCGGTCCTGGTGGGAATCGTGCGGCTTGGATTTCTAAAAAACCAAGCCGTAAAGGCTGTCAAACCACCTAGCACTGCCGCGGGAATAACCCAGCCAAAATAGCCGGTCGCCAACGCGGCGCCGCCGAGGAGTCCAACGAATGGCAGTCCCTCTTTGACGATGGGAATGCCGACGGCACGATCAGCCATACCTGTACGCTCTCTCCTTGGGTGATACCGTCATGCTACCACGAGCTTTAAAGTCTTCACGCTAATTCTTATTCTTATCAACCAATTGATCCTTCTTCAACCACGGCATCATCGCCCGCAAGCGGGCGCCGACCTCCTCGATCGGGTGGGCCTCGCCCTTCCTCAGCAGTGCATTGTACACTGGACGGTTTGCCTGATTCTCCAAGACCCATTCCTTGGCAAACTGCCCGTTCTGAATTTCCGCCAGAATTCGTTTCATTTCTTGCTTGGTTTCATCGGTGACGACCCGCGGCCCCCGGGTGATATCACCGAATTTGGCCGTGGTGCTGATCGAGTACCGCATGTTGGCAATTCCACCTTGATAAATCAGGTCCACGATGAGTTTTACTTCGTGCAGGCACTCAAAATAGGCCATTTCCGGCGAATATCCGGCTTCAACGAGCGTTTCAAACCCTGCCTGAATCAGGGATGTCAATCCCCCGCAGAGAACGACTTGCTCTCCGAACAAATCGGTTTCCGTTTCCTCCCGAAAGTTTGTCTCAATGACCCCCGCACGCCCTCCCCCGATCGCGCTCGCATACGCGAGTCCAACCTGGCGCGTATTTCCGCTTGGATCCTGATGTATGGCCAGCAAACACGGGACACCGCTTCCTTTGGCATATTCGGACCGAACCAAATGCCCCGGCCCCTTCGGTGCCACCATAAACACATTGATGTCGGCTGAGGGAACGATCTGGCCGAAGTGGATATTGAAGCCGTGTCCGAACGCCACGTATGCGCCGGGCTTCAGATGAGCGGCAATCTCCTGCCGATAGATGGCAGGCTGCGCTTCATCGGGGGCAAGGATCATGATCACATCAGCGCCTTTTACCGCATCCGCCACCGGCATCACCTTCAAGCCGCTGGCCTCGGCTTTGCGCCATGAGCTCCCTTCTCGCAGGCCTACCAGGACATTGACCCCGCTCTCTTTCAAGTTGAGCGAATGGGCATGACCCTGGCTGCCATATCCGATCACGGCGACAGTCTTGCCGCGGATCAACTGTGCGTCGGCATCCTTGTCATAATAAATCTTCATGCGTGAACTCCTGGGTGAGCGATGAATCGTCAGACAGAAGGCGGATCAAGGATCGCCGAGTGATCTAATCTCTCGCGACCTTTTTCGGTTGGGTGACGGCGGGCCTCGCAGGCTCTCGAGCGATCGCCACGCGACCGGTCCGGATCAGTTCCTTGATGCCGAGCGGCTGGAGCAAGTTGATGATCGCTTCAATTTTCTTGGGATCGCCCGTCACTTCGATCGTATAACTCGAGGGAGTCGAATCGATGACGTTGGCCCGAAAAATGTCGGCAATGCGAAGCGCCTCCGCCCGGTCCTCAGCTCTCGTATGAACCTTGATCAGAGCGGTTTCCCGCGACACAGATTGACTTTCGTTCAGATCGACCACTTTAATGACGTCGATGAGCTTATTGAGTTGCTTGACGATTTGTTCGACAATACGTTCATCCCCGGAGGTCACAATCGTCATTTGAGACATCGACGCATCCAGTGTCGGCGCAACCGACAGGCTCTCGATGTTGAAGCCGCGCCCGCTGAACAAACCTGCTACGCGCGATAACACCCCAAACTTATTCTCGACCGTTACAGAAATAATGTGTTCCATAGATATGCACGGAGCATCATGGTTTTGACTGAGAGCAATCAACCGCGTGCTGCCGGCGTCCCTACTATCAGCCAACGCATCGCGCATCAGCTCTTTCCTATGCCGTCAGTATCGTATCTTTATCTTCAGTCGTGGAAATCCCACCAGCCTGTTTCTTCTTTAATTCCGGCGGATCTTCCAGGATCATCTCGTGATTACAACCCCCGGCTGGAATCATCGGATAACAATTCTCGTATGGATAGGTCGGCACATCCACGACGACCGGTTTGTCCGTATCGATCGCCTCTTTGAGCACCGCATCAAGGTCTCCGACCTTGTTAGCCCTCAAGCCTAGAGCCCCATAGGCGTCGGCTAGTTTCACGAAATCCGGCGTAGTATCCAGATAGCTGGAAGCGTATCGCCCTTCATAAAAAAGGTCCTGCCACTGTCGCACCATGCCATGAAAACGGTTGTTCAGAATAATCACCTTTACTGGCAACTTATGCACCACCGCCGTAGCCATTTCCTGCATGTTCATCTGCACGCTGCCATCTCCGGCCACGCACAGCACGAGCCGACCACGGTAGGCTGCCTGAGCACCCATCGCTGCCGGAAATCCGAACCCCATTGTGCCCAATCCCCCGGAGGTCAGCCATCGGTTCGGCTGTGCCAATTTGAAGTATTGTGCGGCCCACATCTGGTGCTGTCCGACATCAGTGGATACCAGAGGATCGCGATCCTTTGTCAGGTCGTACAATCGCTTGATGACATGCTGCGGCTTGATCGGACCATCAGGTTCCTGCTGATAGGACAGCGGATGGGTCCTTTGCCATTCGCGTACCTGATCCAACCACGGTTTCCGGAGTTCCTTCTGATCTCCGTTGACCGTCATCCTGAGAATTTGATTTAACTCGCGCAGGACTGACTTGCAGTCACCCACGATCGGAATATCAACATGGATGTTTTTCCGGATGGAGGTCGGATCGATATCGATGTGGATGATCTTGGCATAGGGGCAAAATTCAGAGACCTTGCCGGTCACCCGATCATCGAAGCGTGCTCCGATCGCAATGACAAGGTCGGCATAGTGGACAGCCATATTGGCACAATAGGTTCCATGCATCCCCATCATACCCATCGACAGGGGATGTTCCCCCGGAAACGCCCCGAGTCCCATGAGCGTCATGTCGACGGGGATTTGCGTCATTTCCGCCAGTTCCAGCAACTCCTTGGAGGCGCCGGAAAACACCACGCCTCCACCGACGTAAAGAACCGGTTTCTTGGCTTTTGTAATCGCTTCGGCTGCTTGCTTAATTTGCCACTTGTTTCCTTCGTAAGTCGGATTGTATCCGCGAATGGACACCGAGCTGGGATAAGTAAACTCAGCCTTGTCCATGGAGACGTCCTTTGGAATATCCACCAACACCGGTCCCGGCCTTCCGGTCGTCGCAATGTAAAACGCTTCCTTGATCGTGGTGGCCAGGTCGTTCACATCTTTCACAAGAAAATTGTATTTCGTGCAAGGCCGGCTAAGCCCGATGTTGTCCGCTTCTTGAAACGCGTCGTTTCCGATCAGACTCGTGGGAACTTGGCCCGTGAAACACACAAGCGGCACCGAATCCATATACGCATCCGCCAAGGCCGTAATAACATTCGTCATCCCAGGCCCAGAGGTCACCAGGGCGACCCCTGCTTTTCCCGTGGCTTTAGCATAGCCTTCCGCCATGTGGCCTGCCCCCTGTTCATGGCGAGTCAAAATCACTTCGATGTCCTTCTGCTGATGCAACATATCGAATATTTTGAGCACCACGCCGCCGGGAAGAGCAAAAATTGTCTTCACACCCTCCCGCTTGAGACACTCAATAAAGATTTCGGCGCCTGTCAGTTTCATGGTGACCTTCCCTTCGCGCACTGTCGTGAGAATCAGACAGAAGGGTTGAGAGACTTGACGATAGCCTGCTATTTTCTCGCAAGCCCTTGCGTTCCTACTGAAAAATCAATGGGTAAGAATTGGTGATGCTACCACTGGGATTCCAGAGAGGTCAAGAGTGAGTCTCGACCGGGTGATGGGTCTCAATTGGGACCTGGCCCAAGACATGCCCTCAAGACATACTCCATGGATCTACACGCTCCAGTGATCGAGACGGAGCACGATACCATGCGTGTCAGTGTCATCATTTATTCTCGCCCCGGCTGTCACCTCTGTGGCGTCATTTATCGTATGGCTCGCCATCTTCAACAAGAATTGTCTTTCGATCTCCAGAACATCGACGTCACCACTGACGAAAGGTTGGTTGCCGCGTATGGGGACCGGGTCCCGGTTGTGTTCATCGATCGCAAAGAGAGGCTCTCCGGAACCCTGACGGAGGGGCAGTTGCGAAGAGCGATCAAGAAAGCGCGTTGGAGAAGCCCTATAAGCCGGATTCTGTCCCGCGTGAAGCTTGCGCTCACACGAGGGTGATCATTTCTCTGGGACTCAAGTCACCTCAAGCCTCAAGCGACCTACCCGAGGACCTCGGCCGGGTCAGCCTTTCTGCCGCTAAGGACGGCAGTCGTCCCCCTATTTGGTCTTGCTCCGGACGACGCTTACCGTGCCATTAATGTCACCATTAATGCGGTGGGCTCTTACCCCGCCGTTTCACCCTTACCTGAGCCGCTGCGAATCGATGGGGTCCCTTCGCTTTGGCCATCGGCGGTTTGTTTTCTGTGGTGCCGGTGTCGGATTGCTCCGCCTGGGCGTTACCCAGCGTCCTACCCCTGGAGTCCGGACTTTCCTCTCGTTAAGGAAGCTCAACGAGCGAGCACCCGTGCTTCCCCAGCGCGCAGGATGAGTATAGTTTCGAAGAATGAAAGTTTCAACCGCAGTGTCAAAGAAACTACGAGGCAACCGGCGTCTGCCCACCTGACCCATTCTTTTTTGCCGACGCAGATATCATCATCTATTCCCGCGGCAGCAGAACCCTCAAAATTGACCAGCCCTATTCGCTTTGTTAGATTAACGCCCGGTCGTGATCCGGAGTGTCAGCACTTGGCTACGTCGACGGACTTCTCTTCCATCGCCCGGATCGGAATCGACGAATCCGGTAAGGGCGACTACTTTGGCCCTCTCGTTATCGCAGCGGTCTTCGTGGAGCCCGCCACGGAGAATGACCTGAGGCTGATGCAGGTTCGGGACAGCAAGACGCTCGCCGACGGTCGCATTTTAGAACTCGCACCGGATATACGCCAGGTCTGCCGCCACAGTCTCGTGGCCATCGGTCCCCAGCGGTACAATGAACTCTACGCCAAGATCAAGAATCTCAATCATTTACTCGCATGGGGTCATGCGCGGGCGCTTGAAAATCTACTGGAACAGGTAGACTGTGCCCTGGCGATTTCGGATCAATTCGGCAATGAGCGGCTCATCCTCAACGCGCTTCAAGAAAAGGGCAAACGCATCCAGCTGGTCCAACGCACCAGGGCCGAAGCGGATATTGCCGTGGCTGCCGCGTCGATTGTCGCACGCGCAGAATTCCTTCTACGGCTGCAACGTCTCTCGCGCGAAATCGGGACAACCTTACCCAAAGGCGCATCACCGGCGGTGGAACTGGCGGCACGGATGATTGTGAAGAAGCACGGACACGATCGATTGGGATCAGTGGCAAAACTGCACTTCAAAACAACGAAAAACGTGACCGGGGGAACCTAAGTAGGCTTACCGAGCGCGAGGTTCTGTGTCTTTTCTCCGCTCATGTTGGTCTCAATGGTCGGCTCTTCCCAATACAGCATGCGATAGCAATAGGGGCAGGTATGCAATTCTTCCATGCGCTTCACTTCGGCTGTCAATTGCGGCGGAAGTTGCAACCGACACCCTACACAAATGCCGTCCTTGACCGCGGCAAGCGCATGATCTTTCCGCGCTGACTTCAGCCGGTTATAGCGGTCCAGCAACGGCTTGTCGATCTTTGCCACCAACTCTTTCTGCTTCCCTTCCAGATTTTCCAACTCGCCCGCTAGCTGGCGATCCATTTCGTCCAGCGTCTTTTTCTCCTCGACGAAGACTCGATCCGCTTCTTTGGCCTTGCTCTGCGCCTCCACCAGAGTACGTTGCATCTGATCGATTTTCTCCATGGCGACCAAGATATTCTCTTCAATCTCGCCTCTTTTCTTGTTGGCCAAATCGATTTCAAACAAATGCGCCTGATACTCCTGGTTGGTCTTCAACTGCGAGGCGCGATCCTTCATTTTCCCGATGCGATCCTCATGCGCATCCAAATCCTTTTCATAGTTGCGTCGCTCTTTCGTGGACATCTCGATAGCGGCGGACGTCTCTTGCACGATGCGTTTCGTCTCATGCAGGGGAGATTGGCTCGCCGCGAGACGTTCGGGAATTTTTCGGCGCTGCTCCTTGACCTCGGCGATGCGCAGGTCCAATTTCTGAAGCTCGATGAGCGGGATGAGATTGCTCTTCAATAGGATTCCTCGTTCATATGACTCATGCCATGTCCTGTACGATGAGCGGCCACCACTCCCGTACGGATCATTGGTGGGCCCACTAGGACTTGAACCTAGGACCAGCTGATTATGAGTCAGCCGCTCTAACCACCTGAGCTATGGGCCCCGCCTGATGGAAGGTGGCAGCCACATTCCCGCTCCCACTGCCCAAGACATCCGTACAATTCTGCATCTGTCCATCATGGTCATACGGTGGGTGAACATGCTTCGTCGCCGCCGGAACGACAACTCAATTCTAGGCTGCCCCCCCTATCGTGTCAAACCTCGGCAAGAAGATTCGGCTAGAGACTTTCCACGAAGCTTCGCAATTTCTTGCTCCGGCTCGGGTGACGCAGCTTACGAAGCGCCTTGGCTTCGATCTGCCTGATGCGTTCGCGAGTGACCTCGAAGTCTTGTCCGACTTCTTCCAGCGTATGGTCTGTAGCCTCACCAATGCCGAAGCGCTTTCGCAGGACTTTTTCCTCGCGGGGCGTCAGCGTCTCCAGCGCCCCATTGATTTGCCGTTGCAAGTCATACCGGATGGCGGCTTCAAGCGGAGAGACCGCCTTCTTGTCTTCGATAAAGTCGCCCAAGTGGCTGTCTTCTTCCTCTCCAATCGGCGTCTCCAGCGAGATCGGTTCGCGAGCAATCTTTAGAATCTTGCGCACTTTGTCCAGCGGCAGATCCATGCGTTCCGCAATCTCTTCCGGCGTCGGTTCACGTCCTAACTTTTGCACAAGATGGCGCGATGTACGGATAAGCTTATTGATCGTTTCAATCATGTGCACAGGGATCCGAATTGTTCGTGCTTGATCTGCGATCGCGCGCGTGATCGCCTGTCGTATCCACCAGGTCGCGTATGTGCTGAACTTATATCCCCGTTTATATTCGAACTTATCCACGGCCTTCATCAGTCCGATGTTGCCTTCCTGAATCAGATCAAGGAACTGCAATCCGCGGTTGGTGTACTTTTTTGCAATGCTGACGACGAGCCGCAAGTTGGCCTCGACGAGTTCGGCCTTGCCCCGTTTGACCTTTTCTTCCGCGACGTCGAGATGCCGCACGGCATCCTTGACTTCTTCAGCTGTGACCAGTGCTTCCGTCGTCTCAAGCTCGCGGATTCTGCCCTTCGCAGCCTGGTAGTTTTTCCGAATATCGAGTAGCGCCTCCTCGGACAACCCGGCTTTTCTTTTCACTGTGAGGAAATCCTTGCGGGTCCTGCTGAGACGCTTGAGTAGTTCGGCCCCTGCCTCTCCGCCGATGCCAAGCCGTCGCTGGCAGCTGGAAATCTCACGCTCGGCCGTCCGGAACTGGATCGCGAGCTCGCGCACCCGTTGCACCATACGATCCTTCAAGACGCCATGGAGATTCACCGTTTCCATTTTGTCGACCACCTGCGAGCGCACCGCATCGATCTGTTTCTTCAATTTCTTCTGGACGACTGAATCGCTCCCGATATGCCGGGCTTTTTCGTACAAGGTTTTCAGCAGGGTGGAAACTTTTCGGACCGCATTGAGGGCATCCAATGTTTTCAACCGCAGCTCTTCATAGTCCCGCTCGACCTCTTCTTCCTCAAAACCCTCTTCCGTTTCGGTCACGGGTACGATTTCCCGCACATCGATCTTTCCATTTTTGAGCTGATCCCGCAGGGCCAGGACAAACTCAAGGGTCATCGGCAGTCCATAGACCACCGTCGCGATGTCCTTCTTGCCCTCTTCAATTCGTTTTGCGATCTCGATCTCACCTTCGCGGCTCAGCAGGGCCACACTGCCCATCTCTTTGAGATAGAGGCGAACCGGATCGTCGGTGCGGCTGAGCGCACCGGGTGTGAGATCGATTTCCTTTTCATTCTCCTCAAGCCCTTCGGCTTCCTCGGCTTCTTCAATCGCATCGTCCGTTTCAGCCGGTTTCTGGGTTCGTTCGGTGTCTGCCGACTCCACGATTTCAATATCCATCTCACCGAACATGGTCATGATGCTGGTGAATTGTTCGGATGACACGACTTCTGCGGGTAATGTGCTGTTGAGATCATCGTACGTGAGGAATCCCTTTTCCTTCCCCAGACTGATGAGTTTCTTGACCTCGCCGAGCAATTCTTGTTTCGGCATATTCACTCCTTCGCGGCGGGGCTTATGCCGGTGGAAGGCAAACCGGCTTTCCGCATCCGCAGTTCATTAATCTGCATGTTCAATCGATACACTTCTTCGTCTTGCTTGTCGTGTTCCGCGACCTTGAGCTCCGTGATCAAGGCTTGCAAGCGTGCTTCCCGGCGCTTCCGCTCCACCGTGTCGAAACAATCCCGGATGTGGGCGGCCATATCGTCAAAATGCTGGTCCAGCATTGATAGTTCCGAGGCCAATGATTCACATTCCGGATCTTTCAGCAGATCGTCGAGCAGTCTCCGGACCGATACTCGTCCATCACGATCGACATACTGCACCGCGCGTTCAATTGCATGGCGATATAGAGGCACGGTAAACAACTCCGGCGAGAGCCTGCGAATATCAGCCGAGGACAACTTGCCTTGCAGCAACAAATACACCAGATCTCGTTCTTCTGGATGCCTCTTGGCTTTCCACGCAACAGGAGACCTGGGGAGGGGCGACCCAACCCTTGCCTTCTCCCGAGCAAACAGCATTGGGTATCGTTCAATGAGCGCTCGTTGATTCAGCCCAAGGCGCTCCGCGACGCGACGGATGCGTTCCTCTCGCTCGATAGGGTGCTCGCCCTTTTGAAGAATACGAAGAATCTCGTCAACACTTCTGATGCGATCTTCGAGCGTTCCCGATACCGCAGCTCGTAGGCTATGCTCAACCGCGAAATCCAACAGGCTGGGGGCCGTGTCCTGCAAGACCACGAAACGTTCCACCCCGTATTTGCGCACAAATGTGTCGGGATCATCTCCCTGCGGCAATGAGACAACCGTCACGCTCAGCCCGCTGTTGACGAACAGATCCAGACTTCGCAATGCCGCTCGCACACCTGCCGCATCCGGATCGAACAGGAGCACCACCTTCGAGACGAATCGGCGAATAAGTTGCACATGCTCCGGCGTGAGCGCGGTTCCGAGAGTAGCCACAACATTGTGCAGGCCTGCCTGATGCAGCGCGATAACATCGAAATATCCCTCAACAATGATCAAGGTCTGACATCGACTGGCGGTTTCTCTCGCCGATTCAAGCGCGAAGAGGGTCTGCCCCTTCCTAAAGAGCGGGGTATCGGGAGAATTCAGATACTTGGGAGTTCCGTCCCCTATCGTACGACCACCAAACGCAACAATGCGCTTCCGGAGATCCGTGATTGGAAACATGACCCTGGCGCGAAAGCGATCATACAACCCATCGGTGCGGCGTTGTCGAGGAGTCGCATCTTTAGCCACTACCAGTCCGGCAGTCACAAGTTCACTCGGGTCAAAGCCTTCGCGAGTTAATGCTCTCAGCAAGCCGTCCCACCCCTCCGGAGCGAACCCAATCCTGAAGGATTGAATGGATTTCACGTGAATACCCCGTCCCAGAAGATAGGCCGATCCCTCTTTTCCTCCCGACGGTTCCATGAGGTTGTGTTGAAACCAGTTGGCTGCGCACGCGTTGATATGTTCAAGCCGGCTCAGCAGCGCTCCCTGACGATCAGGAACGCCCGCACTCGCGTCCGCCACTTCCACCCCGCACTTCTGTCCAAGTTCCCGCACGGTGTCCGGGAAGCTCGCGCCCGTCAGTTTCATCAGAAACGTGAAGACGTTACCTCCGGTGCCACATCCGAAACAGTGGAAGATCTGGCGGGAAGGACTAACGTTGAAGGATGGAGTTTTTTCGTGGTGGAAGGGACACAGACCTTTCAGGTTCTGGCCCGCACGCGTCAGATTGACATGTTGGCTGACCACCTCTGCGATATCGACCCTTTCTCTGATCTGATCAATGAGGTCATCAGAAATCAGGCCTCGCCCCACGGTCGTCTCAGCTCCCAGCATGCACCGGTCCGATCGAGCAAGAAACGATCAGAACCCTTTGACCTACAAATAAAAATTGACCGTTCAGGGTAACAAACGTCGAACAACGGTGTCAACCTCCAGGATGAAACACTTATCCCGGAGGCCACGACATGTGGCGACCACCGAGCACATGCACATGAAGATGAAAGACTGACTGACCGCCGTCCCGTCCCACATTTGTCACCACCCGATAACCGGACTCGCGCAGGCCTTGGTCGGACCCGATCTCCTTACACACCATGAGCAAATGGGCGAGTAGATCGCCATCCTCCCGCGTCATTTCCTGCAGTGACTCGATGTGGCGCTTCGGTATCACAAGAACATGGACTGGTGCTTGTGGATTGACGTCATGAAACGCCAGGACGCGGTCGTCCTGAAACGCGATCTTGGTAGGAATTGCTCCGGCTATGATACGACAGAAAATGCAGGCACTCATCGCGCTCCTCCCTCCGGTGTGACGGTCCTCAATCCCGATTTCCCAAACCGACGGGCGAGTTCTTGATACACCTGATCCAGGGTAATGTCGTGATAGCCCAGGACCAGCAGTGTATGAAAGAAGAGGTCGGCCACTTCATAGACAATCTCCTCACGCTTGTCATTTTTTGCCGCCAAGATGACCTCACCGGCCTCTTCCGCGATTTTCTTGAGAATTCGGTCCACCCCACCCTCGAGGAGTTGGGACACGTACGATTCCGGCTGACGGACCGTCTTGCGTTCGACGATCGTGTCATAGATCCGCTCGAGGATTCCCCCGGCTGCAGCGCGAGTTTTGCCTTCGAATGCCGGGTCTTCCGCGTTCATCCTGGTAAAAAAACACGTTCGCTCTCCGGTATGACAGGTAGGACCGACCGGTTCGGCCTTGACAAGAACGGCATCCCTATCGCAGTCGACGAAGAGATCCTTGACTCGAAGAAAATGCCCCGAAGACTCGCCTTTCTCCCAGAGCTTTTTCCTGGAGCGGCTCCAGAAATGAACCGACTTGGTCGCGAGGGTCTTGCTCAGGGCCTCCTGATTCATATACCCCAACATGAGCACGCTCCCATCGCGCCAATCTTGTATGATTGCAGGTATCAAACCGAGCGCATCAAATTGCAGATCCGGCTTTTGGTTCACCTTGCAGCCTCGTTCAGTTCTTTGCCATACGAACTGGAATGCCTCGATCGCGCAGGTACTGTTTTGCCTGCTGAATGGTATACGTTCGATAGTGGAAAATGGAGGCTGCCAAGACCGCATGGGCATGACCGAGCGCCAACCCCTCATAGAGATGACCGAGCGTCCCCACCCCGCCCGACGCAATGACCGGGATGGAGACGGCACGGGAAATGGAAGCAGTAAGCTCGAGATCATACCCCACCCCAGTTCCATCCTGATCCATGCTGGTGAGAAGGATCTCTCCAGCACCATACGATTCCATCCGACGCGCCCACTCGATGGCACAGAGGCCGGTCGGCTTACGACCGCCGTGCGTAAAGATTTGCCATTTCATCGTCTGCCCATCGTCCCTGTTGGCTACAGGCTCTGACGAACGTTTTGCATCGATGGCGACGACAATGCATTGGGTTCCAAACCGCTCGGCTGCTGCTTTGACGAAGTCGGGTGTCTGAACCGCGGCGGTGTTAATGCTGACTTTATCGGCGCCCGCATTGAGTAGCGACCGAATATCTTCGAGTGTCCGTACCCCGCCTCCTACCGTCAACGGCATAAACACCCGCTCGGCCGTCCGTGCCACGACATCGAGAAGCGTCTTTCGTTTTTCGTGGGAGGCGGTAATATCGAGAAAACATAATTCATCAGCACCTTCCTGATCGTAGACGGCCGCCACTTCTACCGGATCGCCCGCGTCTCTCAGGTCCACGAAACTCACGCCCTTGACCACCCGACCGTCCTTCACATCCAAGCAAGGAATAATGCGCTTCGTCAGCATGACCTGCCCGTCGTGACGGAGACAGCCCGGATCGCAGCAGCCAGATCAAGCTTTCCGTCGTACAATGCTTTCCCGACGATCGCTCCTTCAATGCGCTGTCCCAGTGATTGAATCGCTCTCAGGTCTTCGATCCGGGAGATGCCACCCGAGGCAATCACGGGGATCATCGAATGCTCGACGACCTCTTGCAAGGCCGGCAAGTTGGGTCCTGTTAACATTCCGTCACGAGCAATGTCCGTGTAAATGACCCCCGCAAGCGGGAACATGGCCAGGTCCCGCAAGAGGGCGGTCGCTTTGGTATCTGACACACGAGTCCATCCTTGGACGGCAACCCTTCCATCCTTCGCGTCTAGACCCAACAGGATTCGGCCCGGAAATTCATGACACGCCTGATCGAGAAGCTTGGGATCGTGTAAGGCCGACGTGCCGAGCACCACGCGCCAGACCCCGAGAGACAGATACCGACGAATTGTCTCAATATGTCGAATTCCGCCGCCCACTTGGATTTTCACTGAGACGGTCTTGAGAACCGTTTGGATTTGATCGACATTCATGGGATGGCCATCGACGGCTCCATTCAAATCCACGATGTGGATCAAACAGGCCCCTCTCTCTTGCCACCCTCCTGCCACGGCCGCGACATCATGAGAATACACTGTCTCCGCGGCCATGTCTCCTTGACGAAGGCGCACGCACCGTCCGTCCTTCAAATCAATGGCCGGAATAACAATCATTGCTCTTCCATTCGCAGTTAGTCCGATGCCGATCCGCCGTAGGGAAATTCTTTGGCGAGTCGTTCGGCCCCATACTCAGCGAGTTCGTCGGCTGTCACAAAGGCTCCGCGGCGCTCGATAAAACCCCATAAATCCTCCGACATCGGCCGCTGTCTCTCGTAGTAACTACCTTCCCATAGTATCGTCCCGTCGCGTGCCACGAGCGTTATATCAAAGCCGACCACAGCTGGTGGATTCGCACCAAGGCGACTTCCAACCCGCTCCTGATAGACGGCAACTTTGCCAATGAGCGCTGCATCCGCTCCAAGGCGTTCTGCAACCTTGGGGGCAACCTCCCCTGCTGATTGATCAGGCATCTTTAGGCGTAGGTTCTGAATAACGTTCCGTGCCTGTTCAGGAGGGACCGCCTGTAGACCAGGCCGTACCTTCAGCTTGTTCCACACCAGGTCCGTCACCGTGTCTGCGGCCGACGCTCGCACCTTACTCGCGATACGAGGAGAGCCCTCGGTGGCTGACGGTATAGCGACGGAGATATTCGACCGTTTGGCCCCGTCAGGAACGGAGAACGAGGGACCGTCCAAGTTCAACACCTGAGGAGTCGCTATGGTCTCAAAGGGAACGATAGCAATCTTTTGCACTCGGTACTTCTCGGGTTGGACCAGGAGCTTGGTGGTGACCTTTTTCCCGCTGCACCCGGCGAATACCAGGGCGCAAACCGCGGAAAGGGCGATGACGAGCCATCTCGGCGAGATCATCTCCAGGCACCAAAATTCTTCAAGAGCTGCAACCCGATCGACTGGCTTTTCTCCGGATGGAATTGACAGGCCACGAGATTGTCCTTCCACACGGAAGACACAAACCGAATCCCATACTCGGTGACGCTCGAAATGAACCGACTGTCCTCAGGCTCGACAAAGTACGAGTGCACAAAGTAGCAATGGTCGCCGGTTTTTATCCCGTCAAAAACCGGAGCCGGTCGCACAATCTCGATCTCATTCCATCCCATGTGCGGGATTTTGAGATCCTTGCCGGATCGTTGAGTTCCCATACCTTGAGCATCCTCATACGAAAACCGCCTGACGCGACCGGGTATGAGGTTTAACCCGCGATGCGTGCCAAATTCCTCGCTTTCAGTGAATAGAAGTTGGAGACCGAGACAAATACCAAGAAACGGCTTGCCGGACTGTACGGTCTTATGGATCGGGTCTAGTAAGTCATACCGAGAGAGGTTGCCCATGCAATCACCGAAGGCTCCCACGCCCGGTAATACCACATGACTCGCGTCGGAGATGACGCGCGCATCGCGGGTGACGACCGCCCGATGTCCAACCGTCTCAAACGCGTTCTGGACACTGCGCAAGTTCCCCATACCATAGTCAATAATGGCAATCATTGCGACCCGATGAACGAAGGGCAGAGAAACGATTACAATTGGCCTTTGGTCGACAACACACCAGAGACCCGTTCGTCAAAGGACGTTGCTTGATCCAACGCCTTGGAGAACGCCTTGAAAATGGCTTCCATGATGTGGTGCGGATTGCGGCCATACAGCAGATTAATGTGCAGATTGAACGCGCCGTGAGTGGCGAAGGCTTGGAAGAAATCCTCGAACAATCCAAGATCGAATGTTTTTATTTTGCGATCCGGAAGGTCGACTCGATACACGAGGTAGGGACGTCCGCTTAAGTCAATCGTCACCTGGACCAGCGTTTCGTCCAGCGGAACCGACGCGAACCCGAAACGCTTGATCCCCTCCTTCTTTCCCAATGCCTCCTTCAGCCCGGTTCCAAGGACAATTCCAATGTCCTCAACGGTATGGTGTTCATCAATATCCGTATCTCCCGTGGCACGGAGCGTGAGATCGAAAAATCCGTGTTTGGAAAACAGGGTGAGCATATGATCCAGAAATGGGATCGTTGTGGCCACTTTCCCCTGGCCACTCCCGTCCAAGGCTAGCTCCAGATGAATGTTCGTTTCCGTCGTCGATCGTTCGATTTCCGCGCGTCTTGGCAGACTGTGTGGTTTCATGAAAACCTGCCTTGGGTTGATTTGGCGTGGGCATCAAAACCTTCAATATGCGCCAACCGCACAATGTAATCCTTCGCCAGACTCAACTCTTCCTTTGTATAATGAATGATATTGCTGACCTTCACGTAGTCGCCGACAGAAAGCGGCGAAAAGAACTTCGCCGTTGCTCCCGTAGGCAGCACATGGTTGGGGCCGGCGACATAATCGGCAACAGCGGGCGGCGTATACCTCCCGAGGAACAAGGCCCCGGCATGATGAACCTGCTCCAAGTAGTCGAATGGCCGGTCCACTGACAACGTCAAATGTTCCGGCGCGATCTCATTCGCCAAATCGATCGCTTCCTGCACCGTGCTCACGATGAAGGCCACAAAATGTCGGGCAATGGATTTCGTTGCAATCTTCTCACGCTGCAGTCCTTTCAACTGTACGTGGAGTAAACGGACCACCTCTTTGGCCAGCGGCTCGGAAGTGGTCACCAGGTAGACCTGAGCATCCTCATCATGTTCCGCTTCGCACAGCAAGTCCGCTGCCACATGCGCGGGCTTCGCCTCTGCGTCAGCGACGACCAACAACTCACTGGGTCCGGCTACCATATCGATTCCCACTGTGCCATACAGCACGCGCTTGGCCGTTGTAACATAGACGTTGCCCGGCCCCACGATCTTGTCGACCTTGGGAATCGAAGCGGTGCCGTATGCCATGGCTCCGATGGCCTGAACCCCTCCTACTCGATAGACTTCATTGACGCCGGCGATGTCGGCCGCCACCAAGAGATAGGGGTTGAGCGTTCCCTTTGAGGTCGGCGTGCACATGACGATCCGTCGCACGCCGGCGACTCTTGCCGGAATTGCACACATGAGGACCGACGACGGATACACCGCTTTGCCGCCCGGCACGTAGAGACCGACCGCGGCCAGAGGAGTCACAAGTTGCCCTAACGTGGCGGAATTTTCTTGGTACATCCATGTTTTGGTCCGCTGACGTTCATGAAACGCAATGATACGCTGAGCGGCATACCGCAACGCATCACCCTCATCCTTCCGGATGTGGTAATACGCATCCTTGATTTCATTGGCAGACACTCGGATCTGATTCGGCTTTAGCGCAACACGATCGAACTTCTTTGTGAATCGAAGAATGCCACGGTCGCCATCGTGCTCGACGGCATTCAGAATGGCCTTCACACTCTTCTCAACACCCGCGCTTTGAATGCGACCGCGACCAGTGATGCGCTGGAGTACCCCGGCAAAGGCACGATCGGTACGGGAAATGATTTTCATCTGGTCCGAATTGATCCCCTTGCCTTTCCCAGGCTCTTGAGACGACCGAGGCTTCTTGAGCTGCTACGGGCGTTGGTCTTTACACAACGCCTCAGCGCATCTATCAATGCTGTCAATTTCCGGTGCTTCAATTTCAGGCTGGCACGGTTGACGATCAATCGGGCCGTTGATTCCGCGATCACTTCGGTTTCGATCAAGCCGTGTGCTTTGAGCGTATTCCCGGTTTCGACCAAATCCACGATCCGGTCGGACAGCCCTACAATCGGTGCGAGCTCGATGGACCCATATAGTTTGATAATTTCGACCGGAATGCCTCTTTGGTTGAAATATCGCTCGGTAACCTTCGGGTATTTCGTGGCGACTCGAATTTTGGAGGACAAGCTATCGCATGATTCCTGCTCTTGCAGGACGGCGACAGAGATTCTACACGCTCCGATCCTTAAATCCAACGGCTCATAGACGTCACTCTCCTGCTCCAGAAGCACGTCTTTCCCCACGATTCCCACATCAGCTGCCCCATATTCCACATACGTGGGCACGTCGCTGGACCTGACAATAAGAAACGTGACCTCCTTCTTCAGACAGGGAAGGACCAGCTTTCTGGTTTCCGCCGTCAGCCCGCTGGTTCCGTAGCCTGCCTTCCGGAACAACTGCAAGATGGGATGGAAGAGCTTACCTTTGGAAAGTGCGATGGTGAGCATATCGATATGCGGCGGTTTGACCGAAGGGGATCGAGACGCCCAGTTGCTTCATTCCTTTCGAGCTACAACTTTCTTCGTTCGATCGTGGCGCCCACACCTAGTAATTTTTCCTCAATTCGTTCGTACCCTCGATCTAAATGATACACCCGGGAAATCTCCGTCATTCCTTCTGCAGCCAGTCCGGCTAGAATGAGGCCGGCGCTGGCGCGCAGGTCGGAAGCCATTACTGGAGCACCGGCTAACCTGGTCTTCCCTGTCACCATCGCACGGCTTCCGTCTACTCGAATATCGGCGCCCATGCGCCGCAACTCTTCCACATGCATAAAGCGGCTTTCGAACACCGTCTCGGTGACCACACTGGTACCTTCCGACACTGCCATCAGCGCGACGAACTGGGCCTGCATATCGGTGGGAAACCCGGGATGCGGACATGTCCTCACATTTGTTCCCTTGAGCGGAGTGCGCACGCGAAGGCGAATGCTTTCTTTCTCTTCCTGAATATCTGCCCCGGCTTCTCTCAATTTCACGAGCAGCGCTTCAAGATGGCTGGGTCGACATCGTTGCACGAGGATATCGCCTCCCGTAATAGCCCCCGCAATGAGGTACGTGCCCGTCTCGATGCGATCGGGAATCACTTCGTGATCCGCACCATGCAAGCTTGAAACACCCTCGATTGAGATGACATCTGACCCAGCCCCTGCAATCCGCCCTCCTCGTTTCACTAGGAAGTCGGCCAGATCACAAATTTCAGGCTCCTTTGCAGCATTTTCGAGGATCGTCGTGCCGTCGGCCAGACAGGCCGCCATCATCAGATTTTCAGTACCGGTCACGGTCGGTGTGTCGAAGTAGATGTGGGCGCCGCGCAATCGGTTGGCTTTGGCTTTGATATACCCGTGTTCGATTTCAATCTCAGCGCCCAACTTCGCGAGCGCGGCCAGATGCAGATCGACGGGACGTGATCCGATCGCGCAACCACCGGGCAAAGACACAATCGCTTCTCCCCAGCGTGCCACGAGGGGACCAAGGACGAGCACAGAGGCCCTCATCGTTCTCACCAGATCATATGGAGCTTCTGCAGAAGTGATGGACTCTGGACGGACCACCGTGTGATGCCCCTCGCGGGTCACGGACACGCCTAAGATCCGTAGCAATTTGCCCATCGTTACCACATCGACGACCTGAGGAACATTCGAGAGCACGCATTCTCCGCCTCCAAGAATCGTTGCAGCCAGAATCGGAAGGGCAGAATTCTTGGCCCCACTAATCGGGATAGTTCCCCGTAACGGTGCTCCCCCGGTGATGACAATGCGGTCCATAACGATCTGACCTCAGTTCCCCCCTCGTGTTCGAACCTGCAACACGCGGGCGATGCCTGCTTCGTCAAAGCACAAAGTAGGCGTCTCATAACGCCCCGTACCAACTGCCAGCTCACACACTGCCGCCGACTGACACCATCCCATTTCCATCAACAACGCGCCACCAGCGGCGAGATATCTCCACCCCTCCTCCAGGAGGCGTCTTTGAAGATCGGTGCCATCCCGGCCTCCATGTAGCGCAGCGCGAGGTTCGAAGACTCGCACTTCCGGCTGAAGGCGCGTCCATTCCGCTTCAGTCACGTAGGGAGGATTAGAAACGATTATGTCGACTTTACCCACTAATCCCAGACGACCCAGTGGCGTAAACAGATCTCCCTGCAAACAGACGATTCGACCTTCAGGAGCATACCGACGGATATTCCGCCTGGCAACCTGGAGCGCGGGTGCAGAAAGATCGAGCGCGTAGATTGTGGCTGCAGGCAAGGCCTTTGCCAAGGAAACCGCGAGACATCCGGAGCCGGTTCCGATGTCCGCGATCGTGACAGGTACATGAGCATCCAGACTCTGCACAACCTGCTGAACAAGCAGCTCGCTCTCCGGACGAGGGATGAGCACACGGCTATCCACTTCAAATTCCAAACCGCAAAATTCCTGCGTGCCCAAGATATATTGAAGTGGCTCCCGGGTGGCTCGGCGTTTGATCAGCGCCGCTGCCGCCGCATATTCCTTTGGATGAAGGATTCGGTCTCGGTCGACCATGAGTCCTAATGACGTGAGGTTCAATGCCTTCTCCAGCAACCAGACCGCCTCCCGCTCGGCTGATTGGATTCCGGCTTCCCTGAGTCCGGCCGTGGCTTCCACCATCAGCTGGCTCAGCGTTATTCTTGTCGTAGTCAAAGCATCAGCTATCTGCATTCGAGTCAGACCCCGGCGACCTCGGCATTCTGGTAATGCGTCCTGAGAGCATGCACAACCTCTTCCAAATTCCCGTCAAGAACCTGATCGAGTCTATGAATGGTCAATCCAATGCGGTGATCGGTTAGACGGTTCTGAGGGAAGTTGTACGTTCTAACTTTTTCGCTTCGATCGCCCGTACCCACTTGAGCCTTTCGATTCTGCGCAATTTGAGCCTCCTGTTTTTCACGCTCTGCGTCCATGATGCGGGCGCGTAGCGTGCGCATGGCCTTGTTGCGGTTCTTGAGTTGGGATCGCTCGTCCTGACAACTCACCACAACGCCGGTAGGAAGGTGCGTGATCCGAACAGCGGAATACGTTGTATTGACACTTTGGCCACCGGCGCCGGACGAGCAAAAGGTGTCAATCCTCAAATCTTTGGGATCGATTTGGACATCCACTTCGTCGACTTCCGGCATGACCGCAACGGTCACCGTCGAGGTATGGATACGACCACTGGCTTCTGTCACAGGCACCCGCTGCACGCGATGAACGCCGCTTTCATATTTGAGCCGACCATAGGCGCCCTTGCCCTCCATGAGCACGATCACTTCTTTATACCCTCCAATGCCCGTGTCGGATGCCTCCACGACCTCCAGCCGAAGACCCTGCCGTTCAGCGTACTTTACGTACATCCGAAACAGGTCACCTGCAAAAAGGGCCGCCTCGTCACCGCCCGTTCCTGCCCGTATCTCAAGAAGGAGATTTTTTTCGTCCCGAGGATCCTTCGGCATCAAAAGGTCTCGGAATTGCTCCTCCATGCCCGTCAAACGGTGACGCAACTGAGCAGCTTCCTCGGCCGCCAACGCTTTCATCTCAGTGCCGGACACAGAGTCGCCCAGCATCTGCTCCACATCCGACAACTGCTGTCGCACGACACTGTAGGCGGTATGCCCTTGGGCCAACGCTTCTATTTCCATACGCTCTTTGTTGATTTTGTGCAGCACTGTCGGCTGACTCACGGCAGTCGGGTCCATGAGCTGCGCCGTCAGCTCCGCGTAACGGCCCGCAATGCCTTCCCACTTCTTGAGCAGCGCTTCTTCTATCACCGTGCGCACATCCTCTTCACCACAGGGTCCCTAACAAAAAACAAGAGACCCTGCCCCATGGTGAAGCAGGGTCTCTCAAAGATCCTGTCAAAATCCTACTTATCTTTTTTGGCGTACTTCTTCTTGAAGCGTTCCACGCGCCCTTCGGTGTCCACGATTTTTTGAGTCCCCGTGAAAAAGGGATGGCAATTGGCGCAAATATCAACATTGATGTTCCCGACGGTCGATCGGGTCTTAAAACTATTTCCACACGCACAATGGACGACTGACTCCCGATAGACCGGATGAATGCCCTTTTTCATGCGTACTCCTTCGCTCCAACCACAAATGACCTTCATTCCCGAGAGTGCTTGAAACTTACACCGGATGAGACCGAACAGGCAAGGGTTCCCTACCGATTCATGGACTGCAAGAAATCCTGGTTAGTCTTCGACCCCTGAATTTTGTCCATGAGGAATTCCATTGCTTCCATGGTACCTAGTGGGCTGAGAACCTTGCGCAGAATCCACATCTTATTCAACCGGTCGCGGTCAACCAGCAACTCTTCTTTTCGAGTGCCCGATTGGCCAATGTCGATCGCCGGGAAAATGCGCTTGTCCGCCAATCGACGATCGAGGTGAACTTCCATGTTACCAGTCCCTTTGAATTCCTCAAAGATCACATCATCCATACGACTCCCCGTATCGATAAGAGCCGTTGCCATAATCGTCAGGCTGCCGCCATTCTCTATATTCCTCGCCGCGCCAAAAAATCGCTTAGGCCTTTGCAAGGCATTGGAATCAAGCCCGCCTGACAATACTTTTCCACTGGGCGGTGCAATCGTATTGTAGGCACGAGCGAGTCGCGTGATGCTGTCGAGGAGGATCACGACATCTTTTTTGTGTTCAACCAGCCGTTTCGCTTTCTCCAGGACCATCTCGGCAACTTGGGCGTGTCGCTGGGCAGGCTCGTCAAAGGTTGAGCTGATTACCTCGGCCTTCACCTGACGTTGCCAATCAGTCACTTCCTCGGGACGCTCATCGATCAGTAGGACAATTAGGACAATTTCCTTGTGGTTCTTGAGGATGGCCCGAGCGATGGCCTGCAATAACATTGTCTTGCCTGTTCGCGGCGCGGCGACGATCAGTCCGCGTTGCCCTTTACCAATGGGCGTAGTCAAGTCCATGACGCGGGTGCAATACTCTTCTTGGTCGAACTCAAGCTTAATGCGTTCTTCCGGATAAAGAGGCGTGAGGTTATCAAAAAGAATCTTGTCCCGCGCAACCTCCGGGTCTTCAAAATTGACCTTCTCGACCTTGAGCAGCGCGAAATACCGTTCCGTTTCCTTCGGCGGGCGTATCTGACCTGAGACGATGTCACCTGTGCGCAGGTTGAATCTCCGAATCTGGGAAGGTGAAATATAAATGTCATCGGGTCCAGGCAGGTAATTTGAGTCAGGAGCCCTCAGGAACCCAAACCCGTCGGGAAGCGTTTCAAGCACCCCTTCCCCAAAAACGACGCCGTTCTTTTCGGTTTGCGCTTGAAGGATTGCAAAAATCAGTTCTTGCTTCCTTAGGTTGGCCGCCCCGTCGATCTTCAATTCGCGAGCCACTTCGTTGAGATCGGCGATCGTCTTTTGTTTCAATTCAGCAAGATGCATAATCTCCCCCTTAACCTGTGCCATACAACTCCCTACCGAGCATTAGCTCTTTCAATGCGTTACGGGATGAGAACACCGGTGGACTCCCATCTACCATGCGTGGAAATCAGTTTTCTGGTGTCAGTCGCTCGATTGCCAATGGCGAGGACTATCAATAGTGAAGATGTCGCTTGTTGTCTTTGCTTTTGGAGAAACGAATCACGCTACACGTGCAGGACCAGTAGGGTCAGTTACGGATTTTTTGACTTAGATCGCTAGTTCGAGATGGGTTCCCGGAAGTTGTAATGAAACAAGGGGAGAAAACCCTAGTCGAGCCTGAAGCTAGTTGAAGCATAACGAGCCAACCGAAATTTGTCAATAGTATACAAGAGCAAAAAATCAACTATGCTTATGAATGCCTCTTAGCTCCAATCCAAATCATTCTTGAGCGTTTGAACACAAGGCCGGGGAGTTCTAGCCGCTGTCCTGGACCTGGCGGAAGGCCCTTCGCTGCCGGTTGCAGGCACATATCGAATATGCTAAAGAGTTTTTGGCTCAGATCAGAAAGCAGAGATCATGCCTACACCGGAAGAAAATGAAACCCCTGAACATGTCTTCACCATAGCTGAAGCAAACGAACTCATACCACAATTACGATCACACTTTACAACGATCAGGCGTGCCAAGACCGTCCTGGTCCAAACGAATGACGATATCAAAAAGGCCAGCGCGAACGCGCATTCGGGTGGTGGCAGCCAATTTGGCTCCTTATATATCCGAGCCCTTCATGATGTCAGCTCAAGCCTTCAAGCCATTCATAGCCTGGGAGTCATTGTGAAGGATGTGAACGCTGGGCTCTGTGACTTTCCCTATTCGCATGAAGGTCGTATCGTGTACCTATGCTGGAAATTGGGTGAACCGGAAATCCGCTGGTGGCATGAACTCAGCCTGGGTTACAAGGATCGAATCCCACTGGAGGAGTCGGCACTTTGAATCGGCGAGCATCGGAAAAAACAATACTGAACAGTCGAGTATCGTGTTAACGGCATTTGTGATTCTGGGATTTGATAGTCCGGATGGGCAAGCGAAAAGGAAAATTCATCGAGCTGCACATCTCGAACGAATGGAAGCGCTCCATGCTCAAGGTCGAGTAATCTTGGCCGGCCCACTTATGGATCACGCTGGAAGTCTTATCGTGATAAAAGCCGGCTCCTTAGAGGAGGCGGAGCAGTTTGCACAAGAAGACCCCTATACCACATTTGGAGTATTCGAGCGGTTTGAAGTCCATCCGTTTCTACAAGTCTTCCCAAAAGAACCATAAGATTTCGAGATCAATCAGAACCTGGATCAACGCTGACATACATCCTCTTGAGCTTGAGCCAGATCTTTCCAATTCCAGTAAGACACTACTCCTCGACGATCTTTATGATGGTACACATGTCGATTGACAACCAAATTGTTTGCCACTTATAATGCGCACTTGCGTGCAAAAGACGTTACAGCTTGGCTACGCCCAATAGACCCAGCAACGTTCTCCCCTTGTAGCCCTAAATTTCCGCAGGGTGGGCCTTCTGCTGTGTTGCAGATGCGGTGAAAACAGCATACAGTAAACACTATCTTGCGATAGGAGGCCTCTTCGGTTTTGTGGTTCTTAACTTAAAAAAAGTGAGTATATCCGAATGACTCAGTATCGTGTTTTGCCAGGTCCGGAGCATTTTCTTCCTCCCGCGGCGGCGAGCATGGGGATCCGGCTCCCCAACCCGGGGGAAGCGCATATCAACGGAGTCATTGTTTCCGAAGAAAAGGCATATGAAGAGGCTGCCAAACAATTTCTCTTGGCTCAGGTACCCACGATTTTTCCAGGTCCGCTTGTATTGTGGGCGTGGAATGAAAAAGCTGCAAAGAAAGCGACGGCTGTGCGGCATTTGTATGAGACATTGAAAGATTGTGTCCAGCCCAGCCAAAAGGCTATGCTTATTCCGATGCCGGACTATCGCCCCAAGTACCCAAAAATCAATCCTGAAGTTGAAATCAATCCTAATCACCCTAATTTGACAATTTGGCACAATAAAATTGATTGTTGCATGTTTGTCGGAGTGCATTGCCATCAAGCTAATCTCTCGCTCAAGATTATTCGGGGCGGAACATCCTGCTATACAATTGCAATGTGTGCGCAGGCAGGGCATGAGGATGCCATGCTTTCTTTTCGAGATGCGTCCGTTGAAAAAATCATGACATTGGCCCAGTGGGTCAGAAAGTTGAAAGGTACAGTCCAACCGTTGACAGGAGCCAAAAGTTCCACCTCGAACCGATCATAGTTCAGGCGGGACAATTTGAAAGGAGGCTGGATCCATGGCAGAGACACACTCAGTCATTGGGAAGCAAAATAAGAAGGGCCAGACCTACACAGACCCTTGGGTGCTGATGCATGAGGCTGAGAGAACCGCATCATTCTTTACCGGCAGTGAGGTGATCAAGGAAGCTCTTCGCCGAGCGAGCTGCGATGTGATGATCGCTTACCCGATCACTCCGCAAAGCGAAGCTGCCGCCCTGATAGGCGAGCTCTTTGCCGAAGGATACATTGGTGATTATTTTCGCGGGGAGAGCGAATTTGCCGTGATGTCCCAGTGTGCCGGTGCCGCGTTTGGGGGAGCCCGTGTCTTTACGACGACTGCGGGGCCGGGAACTATGCGTGCGATGGAGAATTTCCCGATGTGGGCGGGAGCCAGACTTCCTATTCAGATGATCGTTACCTGTCGGGGGATCAATTCGCCGCTCTCCATCCAGCCGGACACTCTCGAAATCGCGTATCTGCTCAATACAGGTATGCTGGTGTGGCATGCGGAAACGGCTCAGGATTTTTTTGATTGGATCCTCAAAGGATATATGGTGTCTGAAGAACCCGATGTCCATTTACCTCTGGCTCTCTGTTGCGATGGATTTTTTGTCACCCATACGAAGGATGTCGTGAATCTCACACCTTCGAACCTGTGCTTGCCACCTTACGACCCGTATAGATCACCAGTGCCCTGCATGGACATGGAATGTCCTCCTGTCCGCATGATGCGTGATCCATTTGTAATGAAGAGCAACTATATTTCATATGCCACTCACGCCAGTTGGCAGCAGGAAGTTTGGGCTGCGGTGGAACGATCACGCAAGCATACGATTCACTGGCTGAACGGTTTGATCGATGTGGAAAACACCGATACCGATATTGTTATTGTGGCATCCGGTACCGCAGTGTCGCAGGGCCGTGAAGCCATTCGGCTGCTCGACGACGAAGGAGTACGTTGCGGCCTGGTTAAAGTGAAGTCGCTGAGGCCATGGCCAGCGGATGAAATTCGAGAAGCAACGAAACATGCCAAACACATTTTTGTTCCAGAATTTAATGTCACCGGTTGGTTGGCAAAAGAGATTCGCGCCACTATTCCTAATCCTGAGCGAGTGCATGCCGGTCCACATGTGTGTGGTGGTATGACTATGCCGCCTGAGATCATCGTGTCTGAGATCAAGACTGCATTGGGTATGAGAGCCGAGTCTTTGGCTGGACGAGGAAGCTGAAATCGCCTAGCTGGAAAGGCATAGTTCACCTAAGTATTTGGAGGCATACATGAGCAAGGAACGAAT
>JBEVJJ010000015.1:0-24516 GCA_040510255.1 Nitrospiraceae bacterium
GCCACCTGACTGAGGGCCTCATCTGCGGAATGCCGCCAACAAGGCGAGTCTTGGTGTGTTGGCTACGAAATCCGGGGTTGAAACCGTGCTCAAACCCGTGACCAGACCAACCGAACAGGTCCGGGCTAAAGACAAAGACATTGCAAAAGACGTTGATACGTTAGCAGGAAGGAGTGGAGGCGCCGAGCGGGTTCGAACCGCTGCATCGCAGTTTTGCAGACTGCTCCCTTAGCCACTTGGGTACGGCGCCCCGCGCGCATTATAGACAGGAGATTGCGCGCATCTCAACCGTTGTTCCGTTGTCGAAATGTGAAACGAACCGAGGCAGTGTTATCGCTGATTGGGAAGGACGGGAATCTCACGCACTAACGTCGAGGACTGATTGGAGGCGGAATCAATCGCTGCCCACTCGGATTGTCCATTGGTCTGACCGCCCGCTGCGGGCACATCTTGATCGGCACCTTCGGCTTCCTTTTCTTTGGCCAGCACTTCCACTTCGTGAATGAGCGTCTCCATCAATTCTTCCAGCGGCACCTTGCGGATCAACTTGCCCTTCTTAAAGAGGATGCCCTTTCCCTCTCCCCCGGCGATGCCGATATCCGCTTCCTTGCCTTCGCCGAGTCCGTTCACCACACATCCCAGCACCGATACATTGAGCGGAGTTTTGATGTGCCCAAGCTTTTTTTCGAGTTCGTTGGCCATGCGCACGACGTCGATTTCCACGCGCCCGCACGTCGGGCAGGCAATGACGTTGATGCCGCGATGCCGCAACTCCAGAGACTTCAAAATTTCAAAGCCGACCTTGACCTCTTCAACGGGGTCGGCCGCCAGCGACACACGCATCGTATCCCCGATGCCCTGTGAGAGGAGCCAACCCAGACCGATGGCCGACTTGACGGCTCCCGTCATCGCCGTGCCTGCTTCCGTAATGCCGATATGCAAGGGATAATCGGCTTGGTGCGCGAACAACCAATAGGCGTCGATGGCATGATGGACATCCGACGCTTTGAGCGACACCTTCAGATTCGTGAACCCTTCGTCTTCGAGCGCATGCACGGCGTTCAGGGCGGACTCGGACAGGGCTTCAGGGGAAGGCCACCCGTATTTGTCGAGCAACGTGCGCTCGAGCGATCCGCCGTTGACCCCGACGCGTAACGGAATCTTGCGTTCGTTGACGGCCTTGATGACCTCTTGTACTTTCCACCAGGCGCCGATGTTGCCCGGATTGATACGCACACAGTCGACGACTTCGGCGGCTTTCAGCGCCAAGCGATGATCGAAGTGGATATCGGCGATCAAGGGGACGGTCATCTGCGATTTTATCTTCGGCAGCGCATCGGCTGCCTCCATATCCGGAACGGCCACCCGAATGATTTCGCATCCAACCGCTTCGAGCTGTTTAATTTGATCGACCGTCGCCGTGACATCACGCGTATCCGTTGAACACATCGACTGCACGGAAACCGGCGCGCCGCCTCCGATGTGAGTATGGCCGACCTTGATCTGTCTTGTTTTTCTACGCGTGATGTGCATGGTGGAACATTGGCCTCAAGTTGCTACCTTCCAAATCCTCCCCGATTCAAACATCTTGGAATCTGACAGACCTCATTGGCGTTTTCGGGTCTAGCTTCCCTGCTCGTCACCGTGCAGATGTCCGCCGGTAAATGATCCCACTCGATCTTCCGACGCCCGCGCCTTGCCCATCAACTGCTTGACGCTCTCGTAGATCCCCTCTGCGGTAAGTCCATACCGCTCTCTCAGAAGATCCTGCGGTCCTTGTTCGATGTACCAGTCGGGAAGGCCGATGAGCTTGGTGCAGAGGTGCGTGATGCCTTCGTCGGAGAGAGCCTCGAGCACAGCCGAACCGAAGCCACCCATTTTCGCGCCTTCCTCCACCGTCACGAGATACTGGACGCGTTTCGCCACGTCCACGATCAGTTCCTTGTCGAGGGGCTTCACGAACCGTGCGTTGATAACGGCAGTCGAGATTCCCTCTTGCTCCAGACGTTCGGCCGCCTTGTGCGCCTGCCATGTCGTGACACCGATGGAGATGATCGCGACGTCGGTACCGTCACGCAACAATTCTCCCTTGCCGATCGGCAAAGCCACCGGTTCGGGATCCATGGGCACCCCAAGACTGACGCCCCGCGGATACCGGACGGACGCCGGCGCATCACAACTCAGACCGGTCTTCATGAGGTGTTGCAGTTCATTCTCGTCTTTCGGGGCCATGACGACCATGTTGGGAACATGGCGCAGAAACGCATAATCGAACGCGCCATGGTGCGTGGTTCCATCCTCCGCCACGAGCCCGCCTCGGTCGATGCATAGGGTCACCGGAAGGTTCTGGGTCGCCACGTCATGCACGATTTGATCGTAGGAGCGCTGCAGGAAGGTCGAATAGATGGCGCACACCGGTCTCATGCCCTGAGCCGCCATCCCTGCTGCGAACGTCACTGCGTGCTGTTCGGCGATCCCCACGTCATAGATCCGATCAGGAAAGACTTTCTCGAAGGCATTCAATCCCGTTCCTTCACACATGGCCGCGGTAACGGCCACGATGCGTTTGTCCTGCCTTGCCAATTTGACCAAAGTATCGACGGCGATTGCCGTGTAGGTCGGCCGCGGTGATTTCTTCGCCGGAACGCCGGTCTCCCTCACAAAGGGCGGGCACGCGTGAAACCAGACTGGATTCTCGATGGCCGGTTCATAGCCCAGGCCTTTTTTTGTAATCACGTGCAGGAGGACGGGCCCTTTCATTCTCACGACGTTTTCCAGCGTGGGGAGCAGATGCTCAAAATTGTGGCCGTCGATCGGTCCGACATATTGAAACCCGAGTTCCTCGAACAGCAATCCCGGGAGAATAGCGCCCTTGGCCAATTCCTCCGCCCGTCTGGCGATCTTCTCCACTTCCGGTCCGATGTGCGGGATTTTCCGTAGAAGCTGCCCGGTTTCTTCACGAACACGCCCGTAAAACTCACCTGAGAAGGTCCGGTTGAGATAGGCTGAAATCGCCCCGACGTTTTTCGAAATGGACATCTGGTTGTCGTTGAGGATCACCAGAAAATCTTTATTGGATCCGCCGGCATGATGGAGGGCTTCAAGGGTCATTCCCGCAGTCATGGCGCCGTCCCCGACCACACACACGACCTTGTGTTTGTCGTGCATCTGCTCTCGGGCGGCCACCATGCCGAACGCCGCTGATACTCCGGTCCCCGCATGTCCAGCATTGAACGTATCGTAGACGCTTTCTTCCCGTTTGCAAAATCCGCTCAACCCTCCATACTGACGCAGGGAGTGAAATTGCTCTCGCCTGCCCGTCAAGAGCTTGTGGGTATAGGCCTGGTTGCTTGTATCCCAGACAATCCTGTCTTTTGGCGTCTCCAGCAAATAGTGTAATGCCACGGTAAGCTCTACCACCCCTAGGTTGGACGCAAGGTGGCCACCCACGTTTGAGACCACCGATATGATTTGTTCCCGAATCTCCTGGCAGAGCTGGGGAAACCGCTCTGGAGAGAGCCGCTTCAAATCAGCTGGGCTGTGTATGGTCTTCAACAACGACATAGGCAATCTCCTTGCTCTGGTAAACCTGACGATTCACTCAATTTGGAAGTAAGCGGTTCAGTGCAGGACGTGGCGAAGCAGCGATTGAAGTTGACCAAGCGTCGCTAGTCTCACATATGGAAGATTCTTTGTCAAGTATTCCATTGGCTTAGATCTTTCCCGGCGCTCGATATCATCCTGCCCCTCTCGTGTGTTCCATTGCTGTGGCGGGCCCACTTGAACGTCCTGCTAATAGGGGAAATCGAGGCCGGCAAAGATGGCTCCGCCTTCCCGGCTATACCCATAATCGAGCCGCCCAACAACATTGGGCCGCACAATCCCACGCAACCCTACTCCCGGAGTAATCCGGTAATCTTTGAAGCTCAAGTCGCTGAAGGAGTTAAATACCTGGCCGCTGTCGACAAATGGAGCCAATTCAAGATCGGCTGTCACTCCCGCAACCTTGGTACGCATGATATGAATGCGTTCCTCTACGCTGAGCGCCACCAGATGTTTGTCAATATATCGGTCCACCCCAAAGCCGCGCAGGTTGTTTTGTCCGCCGAGCGAGGATTGCTCAAAGAACGGCACCTGCGAGCCGAGCGTCGCTTGCAGATCTGCGCGGACGACAAGAATAGCCCGTTTCGACTCGCTGGGAAACAACCGTTTGACCTCGAGCTCGTAATGTGAAAATACGGGGTGATCGCTGTTGTGGACATTATAAATCAGCTCTGCATAGGCTGTAATCGCCATCCCCTCTGTCGGCGTCACCAGACTGTTCCTGGTGTCGTAATAGAATGTGGCGCGGTTCCCAATAACAAGGGTTTCGCCCTGGACGCCCTCGACTGTGGGGAACTCGACAAGTGTCGACGGCAACGCGGTGGCGCCTTGTTGCAGGCTCATTTGCCGTACCCGCTGTCCGATGGACACTTGGGTCACTTCATTCACATGCAGGCCAAACCGCCAATTCGCCCGCAACTCCCGCGCCGTATAATTGCTCTCGTCCTCTTCGAGGGTTGTCTGACCGAGACCAAAAAACCGCGCCGTGGCATTCTTGAAAAAGGTTCCTCCGAAATTCAACGAATACCGGCCGTTGCTGAAAGCCGGGTCGGTGTAGCTGAACAGCAGCCTCCGCTCGATCCGTTCGGCTAACGACGCAATAAATCGCATCTCCCGCCCGCCCGGCTCATAGCGAAAGAGATTGAACGCCCCCCTCGTGCCCACGATCGAATTCTGAATGAGCATGGGCGCCATGAGGTATTTGAGTTCACCGTCAGGATCGCTGATCAAGATCGGCACAATCAGCCCGGCGTCGCTGCCGTCGTTCTTGCTGGTTGAGACCGACGGAACAGGGAAAATCTGCGTATCCCCTTGCGCGCGGTCAGGCGGACAGAACTCGACCAGGCAGACGCACACCACCAGCACACGGAAGACAAACACGTGTTTACGCTGCATGGCCCATACGAAACAAGAAGGACGCGATGCGTTTATGGAGACTTGAGCTTATCAGATTTCTTGCGAAGCTGATCGATAAGCTCAGGATAGGAGGACGTCCGGAGGATTTTTGAGAATTGTCCCCGATAATTATTGACGAGGCTGACGCCGTCTACCACCACATCATAGACACGCCAATCATTGCTCTTGTTCAACAGCCGATAGTCCATCGGTATTTCTGTCTTTCCTGAGAGCACCTTTGTTCGCACCTCCGCATATTCCTTTTCCGTTCGCTCGTTCAAATATTTCACGCCGTCACCGGAATACGTTTCCACTCGGTCGGCGTAGGTATTGGTCAAGAGCGTGCGAAAGAGATCCACGAATTCCTGCTTGTCCTTATCGTTGAGCTGGTTCCACGATGCGCCTAAAGAGCGCCGGGACATTTCCAGGTAATCGAATCTGCCGGCGACCACCTTTTCTAACAACTGCCGCCGTTCCTCCGAACGGGACGGCTGTTTCAAGTCCTTGTCGGCGAGCACGCGCAAGACTTCGTCGATCGTGGATTTTAGCGCATCCGTCGCCGTGGTAGCCGCCATACCCGGCTGTGCAAACCAGAGCGCGACGACCAATAGGACGTAAGCACCGACCACTCCCGGTGCGTTGCAGCCACACTCCAGTCTCCAGGCCCTCAAACCATCCATCCTCCATCGTCGGTCCATCCGCCGCCCCCTTTCAGGCTAGTTGACCTTACCGTGAACATACTGGCTGACCAGTTCCTCTAGATCAAGTCCTGATTCCGTATCACGAATCTTGTCCCCATCCTTGAGCGGATCACCACCACCGCCAAGCGATAAGGCCAGGTACTTGTCGCCGATGATACCCCGCGTCTTGATGGATGCGAAGCTGTCGGAAAACAATTTCACCTGATCCTGAATGGCGAGAGTCACGATGGCCCGGTCGCTCTTGAGGCCGATTCCCTTGACGCGCCCCACTTCAACGCCGGCGATTTCGACGGATGCACCGGGCTTCAGGCCGGAGGCCGAGGTAAACTCGGCTTCCACCTGGTAGTGATCACCTCCGATGACCTCCAGTTTGCCCAGCTTGATGGATAAATAGCCCAGACAGGCTAGACCGACTAAGACAAACGCGCCGACGATCAGTTCCAGCTTTGCCCGTTCCATGTCAGCTCCTCTCGCGGATGGGTCTCATCACGTTATCCAGACTGATGGTCCCGCCGGCCGTCACGAATTCCCGGACTTCTTCGTTCGTCGTCCGCACGAACTCGTCCGCTGGAGACATCTCCGCAATCTTCCCGTCCAGTAACATCGCCACCCAGTGGGAAATCGCGAACACTTCGGGGATCTCGTGACTGACCATGATGGCGGTAAAGCCAAACTTCTTTTGTGTGTTCACGATAAGGTCGTGAATCGACTTGGCCAACAGGGGATCCAAGCCGGTTGTCGGTTCATCGAACAGAATGATTTCCGGGTCCATAACCAAGGCCCGCGCGAGTCCTGCGCGTTTTTTCATGCCACCGCTGAGCTCGGAGGGAAACTTGTGTCCCATCCCAACCAACCCGACCTGTTCCAGTTTTTCCTCTACGCGTCTCGTGACCTCCGGGTCTTTCATGTTCAGCTTCTCCCGCAGCGGAAACGCCACGTTTTCAGCAACCGTGAATGAATCGAACAGCGCCGCACTTTGAAACAGCATGGCGAATCGCTTGCGTACCTCGTTGAGGTCCCGTCCTCTCAAGCGTGCGATGTCAGTGCCGTCAATCCATACTTCCCCCTGATCAGGCTGCATCAAGCCGATTAGGTGCTTGAGCAGGACGCTCTTCCCGCTCCCGCTCTGCCCGATTATCGTGGTCAGCTTCCCTGTCGGAATGGCGAGATCCAGCCCTCGCAACACCTGTTGCCCGCCCAGTGTTTTCTGGAGACCAACGAGTTTGATCACATTCACTCCGTGAGGCGCACGTGGTCAGATATACGACGTTCCTGATCGATCCGGTGCGTTCGCCTCACCCCTAACACCTTGCGCATTCTGATCTTCAAAGAAGAACCGAGGTCAGAAAATAGTCCCAGACGAGAATCATGACCGATGAGAGTACCACCGCTTCGGTGGTCGCCATTCCCAATCCTTCCGCGCTATGTTTGGTATGGAACCCCTTATAGCAACAGATCCAACTGATAATGAGTCCGAAGCTGATAGATTTCCAAATTCCCCCGTAGACGTCCTTCCACTCCACGGCCGACTCAATCGAACTCCAGTAAGCGCCCTCGTTACCTCCGAGCAGATTCACGCCCACCAGATACCCGCCATAGATCCCCACGACATCGAAGAGCGCCACCAGCAGAGGCACGCCGATCAAGCTGGCCACCAGTTTTGGCGCAATCAAATATTGCAGTGGATTAATAGCCATCGTCTCGAGGGCATCAATTTGTTCGGTGATGCGCATGATGCCGATTTCGGCCGTCATCGCCGAACCCGCTCGCGCCGTCACCATCAGGGCAGCCAACACGGGCCCGAGTTCGCGAATGATGCTCAAGGCGACGGCAGACCCCAGCACGGCCTCCGAACCGAATTTCCTCAGCGTATAGTAGCCCTGGAGGCTCAACACCATGCCGGTGAACACAGCCGTCAGCACCACGACGAAGCTCGACTTGTATCCGATGAAGTGCAATTGCCGGATGATCTGATACAGGCGGAGTGGAGGACGCGCCAACCACGCGAATGAGGACAGCATGAAAATCAACATGCGTCCCATATCTTCGATGATCCTCAACGTGACCCGTCCAATTTTTGCGATCACCTGCACAGCGGTCCTCCACCCTCACATGAACGTCGCCACCGTCTCCGCACTCAAGAATTTCTCGTAGAATCGCGTCAGGTGCATTCCTGCCCTGTGGCTCTGCCTTCGAAGCCGGGATAGACCGATGACACTGGAAGGGGCGCGCAAACACGATAAAACACCGGATATCCAACCAGTGGGCCTGAGAAAGAGATTGAAGTCAAGCGGGAGATCCTCGTCCCGTACATCCGATACCGTCCGCATGATGGCAAAGGAGATCCCCGCTTCTTGCGCGACCGCCGCCAATGCAGCGCTTTCCATATCCAGGCCCAATCCCTGTGTCCTGCGAGCAATGCCACGTTTTTCCTCTCCACAACACACCACGCGTCCCGTGGAGACGAATCGTCCCGCCACTGCCGCAAGCTTCACGGCACCAGCGACGTTCATCGCGTGTGTCGCTAAACTGCTGGAACAGGGCAGCGGAGGCGTATATTCCTCCGCCGGATGTTCGACGACTTCCGTTCCTACCAACATGTCTCCGACACCGGCTGCATTTAGCGCACAAGCGAATCCACTCGAGACCATGCAGGACAATGATTCAGCTTGTAGCAACCTCCGGCTGATCGCAGCCGCTTTTTGCGGGCCGACCCCCGTCTGAATCAACCAATATGCTCTGCCACCGACGGCGCCGACCCAGCAGCGGATTCCATTGACGGATTGTGCTGAGAAGGAGGGATTAGCTCGCCGAATGGCATTGAGTTCCCACCGGGTGGCGGCAAAAATCCCGATCGGTTTCACGGGATCTCCGGGAAGAGGAATGAAGAACCGCGCCCGCACAAGAGAGGAGGCAGGTCACCCCGGCGACCGGTACGATCCTGACTCTTGCACTTGCTGCCGCAACTCATCTGCTCTCGTTTTTCCGCGAGTTCTGAGATTGCGGTACATCGCGAGCGCCCATAACGGGAAGTACTGGCAGTACCAATGGTATCGAAGATAGAAGACACGAGGAAAACCCGTACCGGTATGACGGACTTCTTCCCACGACCCATCCCTAGTCTGATGTCGCAGGAGATAATGTATCCCTCGCGCGAGACTGAAGGAGTCCGATACTCCTGCAGACATGAGTGCCAGGAGAGCCCAGGCGGTTTGCGATGGAGAACTCTCTCCCCTTGCGCTGTGGGTCAGGTCCGCGTACGACAAACAGGATTCTCCCCAGCCGCCGTCCGAGTTTTGTTTGGATTCGAGCCAATGCACAGCCCGGCGAATGTATGGGGCCGAAAGATCTTCACCGATGGCCCGTAGTCCGGCCAGCACCGACCATGTCCCGTAGATGTAGTTCACGCCCCAGCGGCCGTACCAGCTTCCATCTTCTTCCTGATCGTCCTTCACGAAGGCCAACGCGCGAGCCACCGCCGGATGCGTGTTGTCGTAGCCCAGGCTCGCCAGCATTTCCAGACAGCGGCCGGCAAGGTCTGCTGTGCTCGGATCCAATAGCGCCCGATGGTCGGCAAAGGGAATGTAGTTGAACACGATCTTATTATTATCTTTGTCGTAGGCGCCCCAACCTCCATCTGAGCCTTGCATCGCCATCACCCATCGGTATCCTCGATGAATCGCGGCCAGGAGCGAGGCCCGATCGGTCGGTTTGACTTTTGCCAAAGCCATCAGCACGACTGCTGAGTCGTCGACATCCGGATACATTTCATTTTCAAACTGAAAATACCACCCGCCCGGCTCAGCCAGCGGGGACGAGACGATCCAGTCTGCCACTTTCGTCGTCTGTTTGGAGAGCAGCCACGCAGCCGCCTTTTGTAAGGCGGGGTGATCCTGCGGCATTCCGGCTTCGACCAGCGCATTCACGAGCAGCGACGTATCCCAAAGCGGGGAGAAGCAGGGTTGCAAATGCATGGTCTCGGTCCGTTGTCCATGTTCATACGTCGCGGCGTGGACCTCCAGCGCTTCTACCTCCTGCATCGCCTTCACCACCATCGGATCGTCGGCCTTATAGCCCAAGCAATGCATCGCTACGATCGAATTGGCCATCGCCGGATAAATTGCTCCAAGTCCGCCGGAGCCCTGCATCCGTTGGAGCATCCACTGCGCCGCTGCTTGAACCGCCCGCTCCCGCACCCACGTTACGGGAGTCCGATCGTAAACCTTCAGGAGCGCGTCCAGGTTGATAAAGAAGTTTCTCGGCGTGCACCAGGTCTTGTCTTTCTGAAATGGCGCCACTGTCCGGTAGTTGATCTCGGATTTGGGCACGAGATACAACTCATCGATCCCTTGGTTGTCCGGAATACGGCACACGGGGCGATGGGAAAGGATAATCATCAGCGGAACGAGCACTGCCCGCGACCAGTATGAGATGGCATATATGCTGAAATAGAATCGTTTCGGAAGCAGCATGATTTCCGGAGGCATGCTGGGGATACCACGCCAGTCATACTGTCCGAAGAGCGCCAGGGCGATCTTGGTGAAGACATTGGCAGCCACGACACCGCCCTTCGCCAAGATGCATTCCCGCGCCTTGATCATAAACGGTTCTTGAGCCGACACACCGGCCAGCTTCAAGGCGAAGTAGGCTTTGACCGATGCGCTGATATCGGGCGGCCCGCCATGGTAAATCGGCCATCCGCCCGCCGGGAGCTGAGTTGACATCAAGTAGCTTACGGCTTTTCGTTCCCGCTCGGGGTCAACGACATTCATGAACCGGCGTAACATCAGGTATTCGGAAGTCAGGGTAGTGTCGGCTTCAAGCTCGGCGACCCAATACCCCGACACATCCTGTCTGGCGAGGAACCATGCCTGACTCTTCCGAATGGCCTCATCGATCGCCTCAAGCTGGCCACTCGGATGGGTGGACAGGCGCCGAGACGTTCCCTCGGCTTTGGGCAATACCATGGACTTCTCCGATACCAACCTCAACCGCAATACCGGCAGTCCGCTAGCCGCCATCAACCTATTGGGTACAGACAGCAGGACGCTATCGGACAGACGATTCATCAGCGATTTGATCAGACGCATGCTATTGTTCCGTGAGTCAAAGAAGCGGAAGGAAAGGTATTCGAAACCACTCCATCAATTCAGGAGGTACTGTCCGAACAAGGCCGCACTCCTGGCTCAGATAATAACCAGGGCTTATAGCAGAGCGTTACGGGCAAGTCAAGCAAGTGACCAGGATAACGTCTTTAAACTACAGGATTTTCTCCGCCTTCGCCCGTTACACCAGCTGCCCATCCGCTAGCTTGACCGAAATGAGTTTGGAGATCCCCGGCTCTTCCATGGTCACCCCGAACAGTGAATCAGCCATGGCCATCGTTCGTTTATTATGCGTGATGATCAGAAACTGAGCCCCTCTCGACAACTCGCGCAAGACGGCGGTAAAGCGTTCGATGTTCTCCTCGTCGAGCGGCGCATCGATTTCATCGAGGATACAGAAGGGCGTGGGGCGAATCAGAAAACTTGCAAAGAGCAGCGCCATGGCAGTCAGGGTCTTCTCGCCGCCCGAGAGCATGGTAATATTTTTCAAGCGTTTGCCGGGAGGCTGCGCCACGATTTCCACCCCGGGCTCGCGGCTCATCTCCTGATCGGATCCTTCTTCCGGCGCTTCTTCCACCAACTGCAGTTCAGCTCGCCCACCTGGAAAGAACTTGGTGAACACTTCTCCGAACTTCTGTTGCAACTCATTGAACGTCGAGATGAACATCTCTTTGGTTGTGCGGTTAATACGCTGAATGATCTCTTTGAGCGACCCGATCGAATTGGAGAGATCTTGCTCTTGGGTGGTGAGAAATCGATATCGCTCATCCAATTCTCTATGTTCGTCGATGGATGCCAGGTTGATCGCTCCCATGCGGTCCAACCGTTCCCTCACCTTTTGCAATTGCGCGCGCAGACCTTCTGTCGCAAACGCTTTCGCCTCGTCTGGCTCTTCAGATAGCGCTTCTCCTGTAGGATCGGAAACCGCGGGGTTCATGAGCGTTGCGGCATCCATCTGATAGGTCCCAGTAAAGGTACCCTCAAGCGTAGAAAGATGCGTTTTGATTTCTGCCCGGCGCACTTCGACCGCCAACCGGCTATCCCGGACGGAACTCATGGCCTGCCGGGTCCCGGTGAGAGCCTGGTCCAGCTTCCGCACGACGTCCATCTCTTCAACCTGCTGTTCCTGCACGGACACCAACTCGGCTTTGATCCCATGGACGATCTCTCCGAATTCCAGGCAGAGCCTGTCCTGTCGCCCACACTCCTGCCGACTTTCCTCAATCGCGCTCATCAATGTCGTCAATTGTTGTTCGAGCGCCGTGATTCTGGTTTCTGCTTCGGCCTCTCGCTGGCGCAATCGCTCGACATCCGCCTTGCCATGCTCGCGTTGGGATCGCAAGCCCTCCACTGCCAACCGCGCCTCGGTCAATCGCCGTTGCATAGCCAACATGTCGCGTTCGACTTCGTTGAGCCTGGCCCTCACACGAACCAGTGTGGCCTCCTGGCCGCTCTTCTCGCCGATCCATTGCGTCAGTTGCCCTCGGCCGGAGAGCAACGCCTGCTCCATGCGTGCCTGCTCGTCCCGGCCGGCGGCGAGATCATTCGCCAGCGTTTCAGCACGCTGCTGCAGATCGCTTCGCTGCTGATCCATACCGATAATATCCTTGTGTAAGGACAATTCCAGCATCTCCGATTCTCGAAGAGCCTCAGCCATCCGCTGATCCTCCTCACGCAATGCGGCTGCCCGCGCCGCGCTTTGATCCCGGAGTTGTCGACTGTGTCGCAGCGCAAGTTCCAATTCATTCCGCCGGCTTTCCAATTCGAGCACCTCTCGTCGTCGCTGGAGGAGCCCACCACTGACGCTCGTTCCGCCGCCGATCATCATCCCAGCCGCATCGATCGTCTCGCCCAATAGCGTGACAAACGTCGGCCCGAACGGCGCAGGAACCGGATAGCGTTCCCAAAGAAGCCGGCCAACCTCCAAGTTTTCGACGACGACGAGGCCGTCGAACAGGTGATTCAGGGCGACATGCGCTTGTCCTTGCGCGCGCACGAGATCGACGACTCTTCCGATCACGCCCGATTCCTGTGCGATCGCCGCCCACCATGTTTGTGTCGTCGCGGCTTCATCCTGCTGCCGCCGTAATTGTTGAGGGATAAATGCGCCTCGTCCTAATTCTCTTCCCTTCAGAAATTCCACCGCGTGAGAAGCCACCGCGGGATCGTCAACCAGCCATCCTCTTACCCGTTCCCCCAGGACTGCTTCTACGGCTCGATCCAGACCGGGGGGGATTTCCAGCCACTCGGCCAACGCGTCCCGCACTCCTTTGCAGGCACGCACCGCCGTGTTGTCTTCTTCGCCCTCGCGCCCGTATCCCATCTCCTCTCGTACGACACCCTGGAGAGCGGCGAACCTGGAAACGGTCGCGGCGAAGTCCTCCGCTTGCCGCGTGACCTGCTGATCGAGCTCCGCAATCCGATCTGTCGTCTGTGCGAGCGTGAACTGAACCTCTTTTTTCCGATCCGTAAGAGAAGTGATTCTCTGTTCCACGTCCAGCCGTTGGCTCATCAACCTCTCTTGCTGCTCTGACAGGAGCGCCAGCTGCCGCGCAAAGTCTTCATGTTCCCGCACGGCCCGTTCCTGCTGTGCGGTCACTTCCTGAGTTCGCGCGCTCAATTGCGTGATCGTCTGCTCGGTGTTGGCTACCAACACCGCCAGATCGAAGACATCCAACCGGCCACGCTCTTCCTCGGCCAGCGCTGAGGCTCTGTGCATGGTCAGGATATGGGTCTGTTCCTCAAGATCTCTGTAGCTGGTTTCCTGCTCGGTAATCTCTCCTTCCAGTTGCGCCAATCTCCCCTGCAGCTGTTCCATCTCCAGGTTCGCCTGCTGTCGTTCCCCGGTGAGACGCTCCAATTCCTGATCGGTCTGTCCCTTCTGTTGTTCATTGAGCTCGATCCGGCTGCGCTCGATCTGCGCCGCACTGAGCGCCTGGCCCTGCCGTTGCTCGGCCGTCCCTAACTCTTCCCGCACTCGCGAAATGGTCTCACCCATGCTCGTGACACGGAGACGCGAGGCTTCCTGTTCCGCACTCTGGCGTGCCTGTTCGGCTATATACGCTGTTTCCTGTGCCTCGAGTGCGTGCGCTTCCGATTCCACTGTCTCGAGCGCGGCTCGAAACGACCGGTAATCCCGGCTCAGCAATTCGATCTCCAAGCTGCGCGCTTCCCGCTGCAAGGCCTGAAACGATCGTGCCTGGCGCGCTTGTCGCTCGAGTGAATGGAGCTGCTTCCTCACCTCCGCAATGATGTCGCGGACGCGCAAGAGGTTTTGCTGGGTGGACTCGAGTTTCCGAAGCGCCTCCGCCTTTTGCTTTTTGTACCGCACAATTCCGGCGGTTTCTTCGATCAGCTCGCGGCGGTCCTGTGGCGACGCATTCAAGATCTGGTCGATCCGGCCTTGCTCGATCACCGTATGGCCCTTCGTTCCCGCTCGCGTTTCCAACAAGACGCTTCTGATGTCCTTGAGACGGCAAGCCGTCTTGTTGATCAGGTATTCACTGTCGCCATTCCGGTACAACCGCCGCGTGATCATCAATTCCTGATATTCGCCGAGTTGACTGGGCATCCCGGCCACCACATCCAGGCGTAAGTCGGCAAGTCCCCCGATGATCAGCGAGATCTCCGACATCCCGAGCGGCTTGCGAAATTCGGTGCCATTGAAAATGATGTCTTCCATTCGCTCGCTGCGTAAGGTTTTCGTGCTTTGCTCACCCAGCACCCAGAGAATGCCGTCGACGACATTACTCTTCCCGCTGCCGTTGGGCCCGACGATTGCTGTGATGCCCTCCGGAAATTGGATTTTGGCTTCGGCAAACGACTTGAACCCTAGTATTTCCAATGACTTTAGATACAAGAGCCACCTCCACGATGAGACGGGGTTGGGGCAGGACCGACGGCGGCAACTTTTAACACAGAGCCTCTATAAATGCAAAGAAAAATACACCAGATTGGGGGAGGTGTAGGGGAAGGCCCCTATATATTGGCTATGAAAGGACCGCCTGGAGAAGAGATTAGGAAGCGGTGGCGATGCGCGAGACCGGTTCGATGGTCACTAATTCTTTGGGGAGAAGAAACTCGACGTCCTCCTCGATGACGGTCAATTCTTCTACGTCTTCCGAAGGAGCGAGGGCTTTGAGGTAGACCACTACCTCGGTGACCAACACTTCCGGAGCGGAGGCTCCCGCTGCTATACCGACCGCCTTGGCATTCTGGAGCCATGCTGGATTGATATCTGCCGACGAATCGATCAGGAACGAGGGAATTCCACATTGTTCGCCGAGTTCACGCAGCCGGTTGGAATTGGAACTGTTGGGTGAACCGATGACCAGAATGACATCGACCAACTCGGAAAGCGCCTTCACGGCATTCTGCCGGTTCTGTGTGGCGTAACAGATATCCTCCTGATGCGGACCCTTGATCTTCGGAAACCGCTGGTGCAGCGCCGCCACGATATCGCGGCACTCATCGACGCTCAATGTCGTTTGCGTCACATACGACAGGTTCTGCGTACTGCCGACCTGCAGCTTTTCGACGTCCTCCACAGAAGAGACAAGATGAAACTTATCCGGAATCTGGCCGAGGGTTCCGATCACTTCCGGATGCCCGGCATGCCCGATCAGAATCAGGTCGTAGCCCTGCGTATAGTCCCGGTTGACCTCATTGTGAACTTTGATGACGAGCGGACAGGTGGCATCGATCACATGCAACCGGCGGCTTTGCGCTTCTTCCCACACGGATTTGGCGACGCCATGCGCGCTAAAAATAACCACGGATCCTTCGGGGACTTGGTTGAGTTCCTCCACGAACACGGCTCCCTTTTGGCGCAGAGAGTTGACCACATGCCGGCTGTGAACAATTTCGTGGCGGACATAGATCGGCGCGCCATACTTCTTAAGCGAGAGATCGACGATATCGATGGCGCGATCAACGCCGGCGCAAAACCCTCGCGGATTGGCCAAGTAAATCTTCATGGACTCCCGATTTCCCCCTGGAAAATGGCGATGCCTTGGCATACCTACCTGCCTCCGAAGCATCGGCGAGATTAACATTACGTGAGACCTCCCCTCCTCGTCAACACATTCGTCCGTCCCTTGCCTGCCTCCGGGACACGTGGTTGAGGAGGCTCCCCTCGCTGTGTCACAATTGCCGCCATGACACGACTCGCACATAAAAAGATCCTCATCGTGGAAGACGACGCCGATATCCTTCAACTCGTCAAGATGTACCTCGAGAAAGACGACTTCCGGACGCTTACCGCGACCACCGGAATACAGGCCCTGAAGCGCATCAAAGAGGAGCGTCCCGACTTGGTGATTCTCGATCTGATGCTACCGGAGATGGACGGCCTTGAAGTGTGCAAGAAAATTCGTCTCCATCCGGACACGGCAATGTTACCGATTCTCATGTTGACCGCAAAGGCCGAGGAATCGGATACGGTGATCGGACTCGAGTTGGGAGCGGATGATTACGTGCCCAAACCCTTCAGCCCGAAAGCCCTGGTGGCCCGTGTGAAAGCGCTGCTGCGCCGAATGGATCGCAGCGCCGGTGATTCGCAATCGACCTATCAGTATGGGTCGCTCCAGATGGATCTCTCGCGACACGAAGTCAAGGTGCGGGATCGCGAGGTCCCTCTCACGGCCAAGGAATTCGGTCTGTTGGAACACTTGGTGCGGAACGTCGGACGGGTCCTCACGCGCGATGTCCTGCTGAATTCAGTGTGGGGCTACGATTACTATGGAACCACCAGGACCGTCGATGTACATGTCCGACGGCTCAAACAAAAGATTCCTCTTCTGAACGACGCGATCATCTCGATAAAATCTCTCGGGTATAAGCTGCGGGACTCCGACGCATCAGTATGAACCTTTCCATCAGGTGGAAGGTCACCCTCGCGACCTTGGCTGCCGTCATTCTCGGTTTGGCGGTGGCGGGTTGGCTCACGATTCGTTCGGTCGAAGAATCGGAACTGATCCGGGTGTCCGAGATGTTGGATACCAGAGGGAACCTCATTACCCACTCCCTCCGCTCCCTCTTTGACCATTCCACCATGACCGTCCCACAGAGCCTGTTGCAGGCCACGGCGCAGGACCTCAGCCGCGCCGCCCGCATCAGAGTCACGGTCGTCCAGACGGACGGCACCGTGCTCGCCGACAGCTCGGTGACCCCCACTGAACTGGCCCTTCTGGACAATCATGCAACCCGTCCAGAAATTGCTCAGGCCCTGGTGTCCAGACGGGGAACCGACATCCGGGCAAGCCAGACGACCGGGGAACGGACCTTCTATCTGGCGCTCTCTCTGGCCGATCTTCGTGACGTACCCACTCGGTATCCCGTCGTCCGCGTGGGGTACCCGTTGACGACCATGGAAGATCGCATTCGCACCATCCAGCGGGATCTCGCCGTGGCGTTCGGCATTGCATTCTTGGCGGCGGTGGCGCTCAGCATTGTATTGAGCCGGAGCATTACCAAACCACTGGCCGAGATGGCGTCTGTCGCCAAGCAACTGGCAGGGGGCACGACAGGCGTTCGTATTCACGCCGCATCAGACGATGAAGTCGGATTTCTGGCCCGCACGCTCAATCACATGACCGACCAGTTGGAAGCCAAGATCAAAGAAGTGTCGGAAGATCGTGCGCAACTGCTGGCCATGTTGACCGCCATGATCGAGGGCATCATGGTGCTCGATTATCGCGGGGTGATTCTTCAAGTCAATCCTGCCCTTGAGCGGATGTTTGCCTTGAATCGAACCGATTGCCGCGGTCGTCCTTACGGAGAAGTCATCCGGCATGAGGCACTCGGGAATCTCGTCTCCGCTGTGCTCAAGACCCGATCGAACGAAGGCGGTGAAATCACGTTGTTTCCGAACGGACGCTGCCTGCGCGTTGAGGCCTCTATGGCGGGAGGCAAACTGGAAAATGAGGCCTGCGTCGTCCTTGTCTTTCACGATATCACCGAGCTGCGACGGCTGGAAAAGATCAGAAAGGATTTTGTGGCCAACGTGTCGCATGAATTGCGAACACCATTGACCTCGATTAAAGGATACGTCGAGGCCTTGATTGATGGCGGGAAAGGTGACCCCGACACGGCCTCGCGGTTTCTCGACATCATACTCAGGCAGAGCAACCGTTTGAACCTGCTTCTCGATGACCTGTTACAGTTGTCCCAGATCGAATCAGGCCAAGTTCTATTGCGACGCGACCCGGTCGATCTCCATGCCGTGCTCGAACGGACCGTGGCCTTCATCAAACCTCTTGCGGACAAGAAGCGCCATACAGTGACCTTGACGTTTCCCGAAGCCTTCCCGCTGGTGATCGGAGACGAGGAGCGTCTCGTCCAAGTGTTCATCAATTTGCTCGATAACGCCGTGAAGTATACGCCCGACGGAGGGACCATCTCGGTCGATCTACGCGTCGCTGACGACCCGTACGCGGAGAACATGCAGGTCCTCGAGGTCAGAGTGGCGGACTCTGGCATCGGGATTCCGGATGCCGATCGCCCTCGCGTGTTCGAACGGTTTTATCGCGTCGACAAAGCACGATCACGGGAACTGGGGGGAACAGGCCTGGGACTCGCGATCGTCAAACATATCGTGGAAGGACATGGAGGACGAGTGTGGGTGGAAGGACACCAGCCGAGAGGAAGCCGGTTCATCGTCAAGTTACCGGTCACCAGCCCGACATTCGCGGAGCGTCAGCCGACAGCGACCATGAGAGCATAAACTGCCGCCGCCAACAATCCAGCTCCAGGAAGGGTGAATATCCAGGCACTGACAATCCTCGCCGTGACACCCCACCGCACTGCTGACAACCGTCGAGTTGCTCCCACGCCCATGATCGCCGACGTGATGGTGTGGGTGGTGCTGACAGGAAGTCCGATATGCGCGGTCATCAGCAAGACCCCGGCGGCGCCGGTTTCAGCAGCGAAACCGTGAACCGGCTCCAGTTTGACGATGCCCATTCCCAAGGTACGGACAATACGCCAGCCGCCGGCGATGGTGCCGAGACCCATCGCCGCAGCGCAAATGGCAATCACCCAGCCCGGCACTTCCGCCGTCTGCAAGTGGCCGGAGGATAGGAGTGCCAGCGTAATGATCCCCATGACCTTCTGAGCGTCATTGGCCCCATGGCTGAAGGCCATGAAGCTGGCGGAGATCAATTGCAACCGGCTGAAGAGTCGGGTCGCAATGCTGCGCGGCACACGGAAGAAGGTCCAACTGATCGCTACCATGATCAGCAGCCCGGCAGCAAAACCGAACAGCGGGGACAGAACCATGGCTTCCAACACGGATCGCAGGCCGCCAAATTTGATGGTCGCCCACCCGCCATGGGCGACGGCCGATCCTACGAGTCCTCCGATCAGCGCGTGCGAGGAGCTACTCGGCAATCCCAGGATGAGCGTAAAGAGATTCCACAAGATCGCTCCGCTCAGCGACGCGGCAACAACCGCATGGGTGATGGCGTCGGCATACACGATGCCTCCCCCTACCATTTTCGCCACTGCCGTTGAGAAAAACGCTCCGGCCACGTTCAACGCGCCTGCAAGGAGCACAGCGGTCAGAGGACTCAGCACACGGGTGGAGACGACCGTGGCAATGGCATTGGCGCTGTCATGCCATCCATTCGAAAAATCAAACAACAGCGCAAGGCCGATGGTCAGCACGAGCATGCTTTCAAATTCAGGCATGGAGGATTATTATCGCGAAAGTGGTGTGGTACTCGGCAACGTGACTAAGACCAGGCCTCGATGATCCGCCCTCAATGGTGCTTCAGTGCGATACGCTCCAGGATGTTCGCGACGTCCTCGCACCGGTCGGTCCCGGCTTCGAAATTCTCGTAAATCTCCTTCCACTTGATCACGGACATCGGGTCGGTCTCTCTTTCGAACAGGAGCGAGATCGCATCCCGGGAGATTCGGTCCGCCTCGTTTTCCAAACTATTGACCCGCACACTGCACTCATTCACATCAGGATGCGGCTTGCCCAGCAACGCGACCGTCGCGCCGACTTCAACCGCCGACTGATAGAGGATGTCGGACAATTTGACGGCGACATCGGTGGGAGCCGTGACCCTATAGAGCACAAACCGGTCGGCAATGTCCTCGACATTGTCCAAGATGTCGTCCAAGGCGCTGGCAAGATCGTGAATGTCCTCTCGGTCTATCGGCGTAATAAATGTCTGGTTCAGTTTTCGCGCGATGTCGTGGGTAATGCCGTCTCCGATATGTTCCACATCCTTGATCCGTTTGGCTTGCTCCAAAGGATCGCGAAAATCTTCCATCATTTCCTTGAGCAGACGGCTCCCTTCAATCATATTGTGCGCCGCGTTCTTGAACATGTCGAAAAACGCTTCATCGCGAGGGATCAACGCGAACATTGGTTCTGAACCTCTGTGGTGATCAACACACCTGCATGACTCTGCGTCGGAAAGATACCGTCACCATCGAATGAGTCCTGTCGCCCATGTCAACCCTCCGCCGAAGGCGCCGAGCAGCACGAGGTCGCCAGGCTTGACCGGTCGTTCGCGTACGGCGTCGTCCAGGGTGATAGGCAATGAGGCTGACGAGGTGTTCCCATATCGCTCGATAACGGAATGCATCAGTCCCGGGGGCATCTTTAGTCTCTGCCGCACGGCTTCCAATATCCGGGCATTCGCTTGATGAATCACCGCGTGATTGAGCTCCCCCATCGTCACGCCAAACTCTTTGAGCAGGTCCAGAATGACTCGCTCCAGCCGTCGGACCGCCAGACGAAACACCGCGCCTCCCCGCATCCGAAGAACATGGCGATTTGCCTGGATCGATTCCCGTGTGCTGGGCAGACGCGAGCCTCCTCCTTCAACTTTGATCAGATCGTGACCGGCACCATCTGCATACAAGCGAACCCCCAGAACGCCGGATCCTCTGTCCTCAGCTCCCTCGTCGGCCATGAGCAATGCCGCGCCGGCTCCGTCTCCAAACAGAACGACCGTTTCTTTGTCTGTTCGATCGAGAAACCGTGACTTCACTTCTCCCGCCGCAACCAGGCAGGTTCGAATCTGTCTGCTGCGAATCATCGCGTCGGCCATCGACAGCCCGTAGAGAAATCCCGAGCAGGACGCGGCAATATCGAACGCCATGGTAGATTTTCCTCCGAACGCCTTTTGGACATGGCAGGCGGTTGAGGGAAATACCGTGTCGGGGGACGTTGTGGATACCACGATGGCGTCAACAGACGCCGGGGACGTTCCCGCAGCGTGACACGCGCGCCGGCACGCTTCCACTGTCAGATCGGAAGTGGCTTCCTTCTCACTGACCCAATAGCGGGCACGAATCCCCGTCAAGTCGTACACCGCATCGCCGGTGAGACCTACGCGCTCGGCGATCTCCTCGTTGCCGACCTTGCGGCCGGTGATATAGGAGCCGGTTCCGATCACTCTACTGCGGATCACACTGGACCTATGTTTTCTGTATCACCCTGATTCGACCGACTCGGCGTTCGATTGCTGGCGGGATTATAGGGCCCGTCGTTTCGAGGGTCAACCGCACTCGCCATTTTCATTGCATTTGAGTATTTCTTCTGCTAGAAAAAATAGGCATTCGTCACAGATCACGTCGTCAAAGGGTTCATGCACAGGGGCTACTCGAGTCGTCTTACCCTTGTTCTCATCACCGCTGCCACACTGACCTGGGTGTTCGGCGGCTGCTCCAGCACGTCCAAAAGTTCCTCAACGGATAAGAAAGTCCTGAGTAATTCCGACGAACAGATTTTTTTGGGAGACACGATTGAAAAGAACTATGATCCCAACGTCATTATGAAGCGGGGGGAAGCCTTCTACGAAAAGGAGGAGTTCCCCGAAGCCATTGTCGAATACCAACACTTTCTCGATCTTCACCGGTCCCACCTGCTGGCACCCTACGCTCAGTTCCGCATGGCCGAGAGCCACCTCCGAATCGCGAAATCCATCGATCGCGATCCCGATCCGATTTATAAAGCAATCGGGGCGTTTGAGAGGCTGAGAAAGGAATTCCCCGGGAGCCGCTATGATGCGCAAGCCTTGCAACGCCTCGATGAGTGCCATAGCTGGCTCGCTCAGACCCATCTCTTCGTCGGGAAATTTTACTATCGACGGGAGTCGTATCTCGCAGCGGCGCACCGATTTGATCAAATCATGAAGGACTATTCGGACAAACCGGTGGCTCCGGAAGCCCTGTACTATTTGGCTCTCAGTTACAAGGAAATGGGAGCAAACGACTGGGCCAGCGAAAAATTGATGCTGCTCGCAGAAAAGTATCCGGGGAGCGAGGTTGCGAAAGACGGAAAACGGTTACTGGCCAAACTCCAACGGACTCTGCCCTCATCGCCACCGGCGCCAGTGTTGGCTCAATCGCAGGAGCAGGCTCCCGCAGCACCATCTGCGGGCGACCTCCTCGCCGACAACACGACCCGATCGGCTCTGACCCTCCCGTCTGCCGAACGGTCAGCAGCGGCCGGGGCGTTCCCCGCCGCATCTCTCAGTCAACGATTCGTTTCTTGTCGACTCGGCGCCTGGTGCTAGCCCTGCCGTTCCGGGCAGGATCATCTCCCCAATTCTCCTTACACCGTGACCCGACTGAGCTCGAACACATCCATCTCAGTCGCGTACAGGTAGCGCTTCGAGGAGAAATCTGAGAACGGAACGCTTGACGAGACCCTTGGCTTGCGCGAAGAACCCCTGGTAGGTGGTGTGGCCCTGCAGCACACCGTAGTACAGTCGAATCACTCCTTGATAATTGTGTATGAGCCGATGACAGATTCGCGGAAAAGAGTACACGATCCTCGCCATGCGCGAAGCCACAAGGAACTCCGGGTAGATCTCTTCAGTGAGAGCATGGTCGTATTCGAACAGTGTTTGGTTTCGATTGTGGATCGTCCCGAGGATTGCCCGGGCCGCGAGCTGGCCGGATCGCACCGCATAGTAAATCCCCTCTCCGAACAGGGGGTCCACCAAGTGACCGGCATCGCCGATGAGCATAGCCTGGCCTTGCACCAGGGACCGGGATGCATAATTTCGCCGACTCGGGTACAGCGGCAAAGGGTGTCCGACCGGCCGAGGGATCGCCCGCTCAGACAGGCCCCTGGAATCGTGTACGAAACGATCAAACGCCGTCTTCGGGCTGCTCGCCTTTCCTCGAAATCCAGCGACTCCTACTGAGAGCCGTTCCCGCTTTGGAAAGATCCACGCATAGCCCTTTCGAGTCGCCCCGATATCGATAAGGACGCTCCTAGAGGTGGAATAGGGGGCCGCTGGTCCTATTTCTACTTCGCTTTCTAAACTTGGCATGCGTTGAATGCGTCGTTGTGGAAATAATTGCTGTGCTACCAGACTGTTGGCTCCATCGGCGCCGATGAGGAATCTTGCGTGATATCGACCTCGAACTGTCGACACCATGACTCCATCGGGACAGTGCGAACACTGTATTGCCCCCTCTCCCTCATGTATCTCCGTTCCAGCACGGCGAGCTTTCTCGACGAGCGCCTGATCGAAACGGTCGCGCATAACCATGTAGGCAATCGGCGAACTGGATTCGATCAGGAATGACTCTTGCCCTCGGTAGGCAAACTGGACGCCGTAGACCGTATGTTCCACCACCGGCTTGAAATCGTCACCGATGATGGACTCGATCCTGGCCGACAGCCCGCCGCCACATACTTTATAGCGAGGGTGTCTCTGTTTATCGAGCGCCAGCACCGACAACCCGGCCCGACTGAGTTCATGGGCAGCCACCGCTCCGGCCGGTCCCATTCCAACCACAACAACATCGTACTCCTTGCTGTCGGGGATGTTATTCATACGCCATCGACGGAAATACAAATACAGTGGACGATACGAAGGATTCCGGACCGGCGAGCAAAGACAAGAGAGGAGGAAGGAAAACTATTATTGACCGAGGTACCACCCAATCCCATACCGTTCCAAGAAACTGGTGATCATCGTCAGTGAATTGGCATAGATCATCACACCCACCACAATGAGTAACACCCCGCTCACAGTTGAGACCCCCCACAGATAGCCACGGAGTTCTTTGAAATACCCGAGAAATCGATCGACACCCAGTGCAGTCAGAAACAGCGGCAGGCCCAACCCCAGAGAGTAACAACTCAATAAGACCACGCCGCTCAGCAAGGAATCGGTCGTGCTCGCATAGAGAAGGATCGTCCCCAGCACCGGCCCTACGCAGGGAGTCCACCCTGCAGCGAAAGCGATCCCGATGAGAAATGATCCGATATACCCTGCGGGACGGTTCCGGAATTGATAGCGATGTTCGGTCTTCAGGAAATTCAGATTCAGAATTCCGAGGAGATACAGGCCAAACACAATGACGACCAGTCCTCCAATACGGCGGACATGCTCTTGATAGGTAATGAGCGCTTGGCCGATGAAACTGGCCGAGGCCCCGAATGCCACGAAGACCGTTGAAAATCCCCCGATGAACAGGAGGGAGTTCACGATGATTGCCTTGCGAAATCGGCTGCGCTCCGACACATCCGTCAGCTGTTCAACGGACAATCCCGTGATATAGGAAATGTAGGAGGGCACGAGCGGGAGCACGCAGGGCGACACGAACGACAGGAGACCTGCCGAGAAGGCAGCCAGGAGCGAGATCGATTGCATCGATTGGGTCATGGCTACGAGGACCCCACCAGCGATTGGATCAACCGACGACCTTCCGGAGTATTCCAGTCGCGAGCG
>JBEVJJ010000016.1:0-14997 GCA_040510255.1 Nitrospiraceae bacterium
GGCGTTGGTGGATCTCGACCTGCACGGCGGAGACCTCGGATTGTTCTTGGACCTGCATGCATCCCAGGGACTCAAGCATCTATCGAAGGACATTTCGCGCCTGGATGAGACGATCGTCCGAAGCAGCTTGGCGAAACATTCGTCGGGACTGCACTTGCTGGTGTCCGGCTACGAAGGGTTCGACGAGGTCGAGCCGACGACAGGCAGCACGATGCGCGTGTTCGGTCTCCTCCGATCGATGCACCGGCATGTCTTCGTAGATTGCGGACATGTGTTGGAGCCGGCGGTCAAGGAAGCGCTGGCCTGTTCCGATCAGATTATCGTCGTGACCACCCTATCGTTGCCCGCCATTCGACGGACCAAGCGGTTACTGGATGGTCTGGGCGCTGCGCAACACCCTGTAGGCAAGGTGGCAGTGGTGGTTAATCGGTACGTGAACGGCCAGAAGGAGTTGTTGAGCGAGACTGAAAGCATGCTGGGCGTCCGCATGGCGGGACTCATTCCCAACGACTATGAGACGGCCAGTGAGGCCATTGACCACGGGAAGCCGTTGACGATCATGGCGTCGAGGACGACGATCGCACAGTGGTACTTGCGAGGGACTGATCAACTCATCGCCGAGAAGACCGGCATCAATGGCACAGGTTCCGGAAACGAGCAGAATAGGAAAGCCTCGTTCTTCGGCCGATATTTGTCGAGCCTCGGGCTTGAAACGAGAGGCAAGCCCTCACTCGTATAAACAGGCCGGTCATTGTCGGTCGTGGTAGGCAACCAGGACGAGAAGGAAGGCAGAGAAACACTATGCTCACAATGAAACAGACCAATGGAGCCGAAATCGCCTCCCACTATCAAGAGTTGAAGGATCGACTCCACCAGCGCGTGATCGATTTGCTCGATCTCAATGCAATCGGCGCAATGTCGAACGAGGCGGTGCAGGCCCAGCTTACGAAATTGATCGAGCAGCTCCTGCAACAGGAAACCTTTCCGCTGAATCAGCGAGAACGGACCCAAATCACCCAAGACATTCTCAACGAAGTGCTCGGGTTGGGACCATTGGAGCCTTTGCTGGCGGACCAGACCGTCGCAGACATTCTCGTGAATGGACATAAGCAGGTCTTCGTCGAGCGATTTGGGCAGCTTGAGCTGACCCCCATTCGATTCAAGGACGACGCGCATCTGAAGAAGATCATTGAAAAGATCGTCTCGCGAGTCGGGCGGCGCATCGACGAATCTGTTCCCATGGTAGATGCACGGCTTGGCGACGGGTCTCGCGTCAATGCGATCATCCCTCCGCTTGCAATCGACGGTCCTTCTCTCTCGATCAGAAAGTTCAGCAAGGATCCGTTGCAGCTGTACCACCTGGTCGACAAGCGATCGCTGACGCCTGAGATCGGCGAGTTGCTCAAGGCGATCGTGCAGGCGAGATTGAACGTGCTGATCTCAGGCGGGACGGGATCAGGGAAAACCACGCTGCTGAACGTGCTGTCCGGCTTCATTCCCAATAACGAACGCATCGTCACCATTGAAGATGCCGCAGAACTCCAGTTGCGGCAGGACCATGTGGTGCGTCTTGAGACGAGACCGGCCAATATCGAAGGGAAAGGGGAAATCGCACAGCGGGAGCTCGTCAAGAATGCTCTCCGAATGCGTCCAGACCGCATTATCGTGGGCGAGGTCCGTGGCGCAGAGAGCCTCGACATGCTGCAAGCGATGAACACCGGGCACGACGGATCATTAACCACGGTCCATGCCAACTCGGCTAGGGATGCCCTAACTCGCATCGAGACATTGGTGTCGATGGCCGGGTTGAATCTGGCGACGAAGGCGATGCGCCATTACGTCTCGTCCGCCTTGGACGTCATTGTTCAAATTGCCCGTCTGTCGGACGGGACAAGAAAACTGATCAGTCTTCAAGAGGTCGTCGGCATGGAGGGCGAGTTGATCACCTTGCAGGAACTCTTCCTCTTCCAGCAGATCGGTCTCGATGAGAATCGGAAAGTGAAAGGACGGTTCAAGGCGACAGGAGTACGGCCGAAGTTTGCCGAGCGGCTTGCTGCGAAGGGCGTGGCCCTTCCGCCCGATCTGTTCGATCCGCAAAAGGTGTACGAATGCTGACCGCTCTGATCGCACTGGGGATCTTCGGTACGATTCTGGTGTTTTTACAAGGGTGCGTCTTGGTGCACCGCATGATGGTGCCCCGTGCGATGGACTGTGCGGTCGAACGGATCCAAAAGTGGTCAGCTCCCGAGGCCACGCATTTAGAAATCGTGCGGAAGGATTTGCTCAGCGACATTCCTTGGCTGAACGACCTGTTGATGAAGGCGCGTCGAGTCCAACCTTTCCGGGTGCTCCACCGAAAGGCAGATTGCCGGGTGCCGTTGGGCATCTTTGTCTTGGCGACACCGCTCTTGGCATTAGCGGGATTGCTTATCCCATTGTCCATGCACGTGTCCTTCCTGCTTGCGCTGTTCTGTGCAGTGGTGTGTGGTGCGTTACCGGCCGGGTATCTCTATTGGCTCAAGAGCCAGCGGTTAGCAAGGTTTGAGCATCAGTTGCCGGAGGCGCTCGAGCTGGTGTCGCGTGCTCTCCGCGCCGGCCATGCCTTCTCGGTGGGATTGAAGCTCGTAGGGGAGGAGGCTGCCGATCCTATCGGAGTCGAGTTCCGGCGTGTCTTCGATGAGGTGTCTATGGGGGTCGCCCTTCCGCAGGCGCTCCAAAACATGACCGAGCGACTGGATTGCGTGGACTTACGGTTTTTTGTGACCTCGGTACTTGTCCAGCGGGAAACCGGAGGTAATCTGGCTGAGATCATCGATTCACTCGCAGGTTTAATCCGCAAACGGTTTGAATTGCACCTGAGGGTGAGCGCCTTGTCGGCAGAGGGGCGATTCTCCGCGGTGATTCTATTCTTCCTTCCCCTGGTTGTCGGCGGCGTTCTCTTAAAGATGAACCCTGAATATATGTCAACGCTGTTCACGGACCCTATGGGTCAGAATATGGTCATGGTTGGAAGCTTTCTCATGGTGACAGGAGCCATCGTCATGAAGCGGATGGTTGCGATCAAGGTCTAAGGAGCTACGTATGGATGTCCCTCTCGTCGTCGCGTTGGTCACATTTCTTGCGTTCATGGTGGCTAGTTCGGCTGTGTTTTTTTTCTTCAACTCCAGAGAAGCGTTGCAGACCTGGCGACGTCGGGCCGAGGGCACTGTTTTTACCACCGAATCCGAAGCAGTTCCAGAAGGAATGGTCGATCGCCTTAAGACGCAGTTTTATACGTTGCTGGAATGGTTAGGCCGGATGAATCAGCCTTCGAACGTCGAGGGTGTGCGCACGACGCGCCGCCTGTTGATCAATGCGGGGTATCGGAGCGGGAAAACCCCTGTTTTCTTTCTCGGCGCGAAGCTCCTTGTGGCCATAGCCATCGTGCTTCTATTAGCGATGATTCCTGCAAAGGTTTTGGGATTCCCGAGCGTTTCGAAACTCACATTTTATTATGTCCTGGCCGCAGCCTGTGGCTATTATGCTCCAGTGCTTTGGTTGCGAAGAGCCATCGAGTCTCGCAAGGATTCACTTCAGCGGGCCATTCCGGATGCGCTAGACCTGATGGTTGTCTGTGTGGAAGCGGGGCTGGGATTGGATCAGGCTATCGGTCGCGTCGGTGAAGAGGTCAAGCGGGCCCACCCCGAGTTGAGTGATGAGCTAAATATCTTGTCCTTAGAGTTGAGAACCGGTGTCACCAGACAGGAAGCGCTGAGAAACCTTGCTCATCGAACCGATCTGGAAGAAGTGAGAAACCTGGTCGCCATTCTCGTGCAGACTGATCGATTCGGGACCAGTATCGGTCAAGCTCTAAGAGTCCACGCGGATTCCATGCGGACCACTCGTCGCCTCAAGGCGGAAGAACTCGCCGCAAAGTTGCCAGTGAAGCTGTTATTGCCACTCATCTTCTTTATCTTCCCGAGCATGTTTATTGTGGTCATTGGGCCGGCCTGCATCAAGATGATGCGGGTATTTTTTCCGGCGTTGAATGGCCATTGATTCTGAACAAACATGGCACCTGTATCCCTCAAGCGAAGAGTTCGCGAGGAGCTATCTCGACGATTTCTGCCTGAGGGGGGAATCGCCGAGAGGCCTCGCGGACAGTTTCGCACAGACGCCACTGCCTGGGGAATCCTTGCCTTCGGTTCCGCCGGTGGGGAGCAGGATATCGTTGAGAGACACCGTGCGCGTCTCATTCATGAACAGGATACAGATGGCCGCCTGTCTGTAAGCAAGGGCCACCCCGATTCTTACTGGCCGACAGCCCTTGCTGTTTTGGCCTGGCAAAACTCGTCTCACTGCCAAATGGCTCAGGGTCGTGCCATCCGCTTTCTTCTCGAAACGACCGGTGCTCATCGTTCCCGTCGGTCAGATGAACCGGCCGGGCATGATACGCTTCTCAAGGGATGGCCTTGGGTCGGCGGCACACACTCCTGGATTGAGCCTACCGTTCTTGCTGTGATTGCCCTGAAGGTCACGGGGCATGGGCAGCATGATCGCGTTGGCGAGGCCATTCGAATGATTCTCGATCGGCAGCTGCCGCACGGTGGATGGAATTACGGAAACACCCTTGTGTTCGGGCGAGAGCTTCGTCCGATGCCAGAAAGTACAGGCGCTGCCCTGGCCGGCCTAGCGGGGCAAGTTGACCGAGGAGCAGTCGCTCGAAGTCTGGACTACCTGCGAGGAGAAATTGATCGGCTTCGCACTCCGGTGTCGCTTGGTTGGAGCCTGCTCGGTCTTGCAGGCTGGGACTTGTGGCCGTCGAATGGTACGGTTCTGGTTGAACGTTGCTTGGCGAATCAGTCTCGTTACGGCGGCTACGATACCTCAGCGCTGTGCCTGCTCCTCCTTGCCGCACTCGAAGGGGAAGCGGGGACTAGATCCTATCTCTTCAGGGGTACGAATCGTGATCGAGCGGCAGCTGCTCTTCTTATGTAAGGAGTCTTGTGTCCGGTCATACAGATCACAAATCGGCGGGAGGACTTACGCGCCGCGATCTGCTCCTGGCAGGAACGGCCGGGCTGCTGATTGGATCCGGATTGCTCCTGGTTCCGAAGCGGTATTTTCGGATGCCGCAACGGGCGCAATCGTTCGTGACCAAAGTCGCCCATTACCAATTGGATATCGCGGATGTCATTTCGAGGGGGATTCGGGAGTTGGGTATTGGTCCCGAGGAATTGATGGGCAAGCGGATCCTACTAAAGCCCAACATGGTCGAAACAGCGTCAGGGGCGCCTCATATTAACACCCATCCTCTCGTTTTACGTGGGGCAGTTGAGGCGTTCCTTCGGCTAGGAGCAGCCAATGTGATGGTCGCAGAGGGGCCCGGCCATCGCCGTGATACACTCGCGGTCTATGAAGAATCAGGTCTCGCTGATGTGTTGACGGAGGATCGTATCCCGTTTCACGATCTCAATTATATTACCGGCTACCAGCTGCAGAATGCCGGCCGCCAATCCTCCCTACGGACGCTGACGTTCCCCGCCCTGTTCCAGGAAGTGGATTGGATCGTGTCGATCGCGAAGATGAAGACACACCATATTGCCGGAGCCACTCTTTCCATGAAGAATTTGTTCGGCGTGATGCCGGGGATCTACTATGGATGGCCCAAGAACGTGTTACACCATGCCGGAATTGAGAATTCCATCTTGGACATCAATGCGACATTGAAACCGCACTTTGCCATTGTCGATGGCATTGTCGGGATGCAGGGCGATGGTCCGATCTTGGGAGATCCCAAGCAGGCCGGAGTTTTGGTGATGGGTCGAAATCTTGCCGCGGTCGATGCAACCTGCTGCAGGATCATGGGCATTGACCCCTATAAAGTGTCCTATTTGGAGAGAGCCGACAATTGGCTGGGACCGATCGGCGATGGATCGATCGAGCAACGCGGCGAATCAATCGCGGCGGTGCGGACAAACTTTGAACTGATCGATACAATCCCCGCTCAGCAGGGAATACGCCTTTCATAAAGGGGGCACATGAAAATATTCGTACTGTGCATGGTTGTGATGTTCCCTGCTGCTATCGGGCTGGCGGAAACGGAATCGCCTGGGACACAGGAAGTTAAACTCTATGACCACTACATAGCTTTACAGAAAATGCAGCAGACATTGTTCCAGCGGTCTCCTGAGGACCAGGCTCGGTTGCAACCACAAATTCAGCGGGCCGAACGGCAGGCCTGTCAACGCCTCCAAAAAGAACGTCAGGGTCGGGTGCCGAAAGAGGAATATCGTCGGCAGGGCGGAGACCAGTTCCTGGCGTTCGTGCAACAGTTCGAACAATATTGCCAGACCATTCCATGAAGAATGCCTTCCAGGCTGTTAGGGCTCGACTCCGACCTCTCGGCATCATGCGGCCGGTCAAGATGATTATTCCAGCGCTAAGCATTTCAATGACTTAACCAACCTGCTTCTAGCAGTAATCAATTGCAAGATTGCATCCGGTTCGATCGCCGGAACCCGACTATCTCTCCCAGACGATTAGGACCGACCAACCAGCGCGAGGCTCTCCCTCCCAGGGAGGGGATTTTCTACTGGATTAAACCAAGAAATTGGAGCAGCCTTTAAGTGAGTGTCGTGTTCATGCAAGAAGTTCGGTCGAAGATGTCACGATCTCGTTGTGTGCCTCTATAAGGACTGGAACGTGCCTGTTGGTGAAGAGAAGAGAGTTCACCGAGTTTGGCTGGCGTCCTATGCGGCTCTGCCGCTGCTGATCTGGATCGCACTGGCCTCGGTCATGACTAGTGAGGGGGAGACGTGGGCAAGGGGGCGGGATCTGGTGGCTACGCCTCCCCTCATGGGGTCTCCGCTTCAGCCTATTGAAAGCCGGATGAGGTCAGGCCGGCTACAACGATTCGAGAGCAGCATGCTGGATTCTCCCCTTCAGCTCATTGGCAGTCCTTTCGGGCTCTTTCGATTTGCTGCGCTGCCAAACCTTCAAGAGTTATGGGCGACTCGTCAAGCTCTTCCGATTCTTCCGGTCATGCTACAGACTCGTCGAGGGACGCTGCTGCTTCTGCCTTATTTTGTTCTTCCTCTTTCAAATAGGTATTCTCCGGTCCATTCTTTAGCGACGGAAGAACCCGTCGCGTCGCTTCCTCCTGTTCGGCCCCCCGCGAAACCGAAGTTTTTCAGCGCCCGCTGCGGCCAATTCATTGAGATTGCGATACCAGCAGACAGCAACCTAACCGACGAGGAAAGCAAACCATGTTAGAACCACCTCTTGTGTTCAGGAGGGTCATCCCAGACGCGGATGGTGCCTGAAAAAGCGGTAAAAATTGTGCCGGCCATGAAGTCCTCCGCCTACACCCATCCCCTCTCCAGGTCCTATCGACTCAGGTCGAAGACTCGCAAACACAAATAATTGTTGAAGCCAATCATGGGCTCTTGGTAGCCGATAGATTGGCACTCTAATTGCTCACGGTGAAATTCGCAGGGGAGACTTGAATGCGATTTCGCAGCAGGCTTGTTTTCATTGTAGTGGTTGTCAGCACCTACTTTGCCATCCCCGGCGCATGGGCGCTTCAAGTCAGTCCTTCCAGTCTGACCTTTACAGCGACACAGGGTGGTACGATCCCTAGCAGCCAGGTTATCACGTTATCAAAGTACAATAAGCGCCAAGTCGGTTGGACAATTTCGGATAGTGCGACGTGGATCAGCGTGACACCGACATCCGGGGCGCTCACACAGATCGATCAGGTCGCAGTAAGTGTCAACTGTGCCGGCCTTGGTGCTGGTACCTATAATGGCTTGGTCACGATTAAAGCGATCAAAGGTGGTACCTTGACTGTGCCCGTGACCCTAACAGTTACGGCCTCAACGCCACCGGTATCCATCGGTAGTACAGCGACATTGACTTGGAATGCGAATACCGATGCCGATCTTGCAGGCTACAAGATACATATGGGTACAAGTTCGGGGACGTACGGCACTCCGATCGTGGTGGGAAACGTGACGGGTTATGCCATGAACAATCTTCAAGTTGGTCAGACGTATTACTTCGCCATCACGGCGTATGATACAGCGGGCAATGAAAGCTTGTATTCTGCTGAAGTAAGCAAGAGCATTTATTGATGAGGCGTAAATCCTGCCTCCTAGCCTAGTGTCGTATCTTTCATCTATATAGGTCAAGACTTCAGGCTCGAGGACTTCATCTGACAGTCAACGAGTCCGCTTGGGTTACGCCGCCAGCCAGGATTTTCTCCTTCGCCAACGGCCCCACTGTCCACGAACGTCTGCATCGGTGTCTTGCCGTAACACCAACGCTCTTGATGGGGTCGCCGTTCGTGGGTCTCCTCAACCTCGGCATGGGTGATGAGGACATGGCAAAGGAATGGGGAGGCCAGGACACTCGCTCATCAACCTCCCACAGTGGGGCTTTCGTGAGCCTACCCTTCTGGCTATTCAACGATGAATGTGCCTCCCATGCCCGCGTGGCCACGCACCTTGCAAGAGAACAGATAGGTGCCGGAAGGCGCCCGAAACAGAACTTCCAACCGTTGGCCTGGCGCGATGCGAAGATGATCGGGCGTCCTGACTTCACCCGCGAGGGTGATTGACTCGATCACCACCGACGGATTGGACAAAAGCGGGCTGTCGAATTCATGAAACTCCCTGCCTTGGTTGAACAGGGTGAGGTGGATAGGCTGAGAACCTGCGAGGTGAATGGTGTCAGGAGTGAATCGAAAATCCTCCGCGACGATGTGCACTGACTGAGATTCACCTTCGCAGCTTGAGGAAAGGACGCAGAGCATGAGAATCGCGCAGGAGAGGACAGATTCAATGGAGGGTCGGCTGGTCACGGTCGGCGGTTCCTACAGAGTTCAGTCGAATGGATTGTATAGGAACTGCGACGGACAGGCGACATCTGCACGATGAGTCTGGTATTGGCAGGAAGAAACCACTATGATGAGATCTCGGATGTATAGCCCGGCTGCGACTGGCCGGTGATCCGTTATTCGTCATCCAGGGTGGGGACGGCTCTCGACACGGTGTTGTCATTTTGACGGACGGTCCATCCGAGGCGGTATACCGGAGAGAACCACGGATGAAGAACGGCAAGCGGGGACTATGGCCAGACCGCTGACCTGCCCGCAGTGTGGAAAAGACCGGGTTCTTCGCTCTCGCAGTCACACCACCCTGGAGAGGTTGGCAAACCTAGCCTTCTGCTCGCCGTTCCATTGTCAGTCCTGCTCCCATCGCTTCATTGCCTCTCGCCTTGGTCGGTCCTTTCCGGTCGCATTCGTCGACCGTCGGGAGCATCTTCGCATTCCCGTTCGCTTGTTTCTTTCGTTTTCGGGGGGCCGCATCAAGGGAGAAGGCACAGTCCTCGATATTTCCATGGGTGGGTGCATGATACGAAGCGACGCGGCGGTGCACGTCGACGACATCTTCTATCTCCAGATCGTCCTCGGCGAAGGGGAGGTTCCTCTCGAATTGGCTGCCATGGTGCGTTCCATCGGATCACGGGGAATCTCGTTCAAATTTCTGCGTGCTGCCCAGGAAAACAAGCGGTTATTGGCGTTCGTGCAGAACCGGACTGGCTTGCACGCTCAAAAATCGTGAGAGAAATGAGTACGATGGTTCTTTCGACGCGGGTCAGGTGTTCACACAGGTTTGAAGTTGCCGTCTGATCCAGAATGACGTCGTGTTGACGCGCAAATTTTTGCGCAAGGAGGAATGCATGAGGAAGCCGGCTAGATCCTTGTATGTGACGCTCGCGATGATGATAGGACTGTTCACCTTGACCGGTTGTGGATACAACGATCTTCAAGGCTTGGACGAAGATACCAAAGCCGCGTGGAGCGAGGTCGTCAACCAGTATCAGCGGCGCACCGATCTCATTCCAAATCTGGTCAACACCGTGAAGGGATATGCAGCCCATGAGCGGGAGACTCTGGAGAACGTGGTCCAGGCTCGAGCCAAGGCAACGGGTATTCAAGTCACACCCGAGATGCTCAGAGACCCCGCGGCGTTCGAACAGTTTCAGAAGGCGCAGCAATCATTGTCTTCAGCGTTGGGCAGACTCATTGCCGTGGCGGAAAACTATCCGAACTTGAAAGCCGATCAGAACTTCCGTGACTTGCAGAGCCAGTTGGAAGGAACGGAAAACCGTATCGCGGTCGCTCGCAAGCGCTACATTGAAAAGGTGGCGGAGTTCAACAAAATGGTCCGCTACTTCCCGACGAATTTGACTGCCAAGTTCCTGCTGCATATGGAGGAGAAGCCGAACTTCACCGTGGCCGACGAAAAGGCAGTGGCAAAGCCGCCTGAGGTCAAGTTCTAACGAGCGTGTTCATGACGAGGAGCCGCCTGATGTGGCGTAGAAGCCGGCAAACATGTGCGGCACTCGTCGGAGCTTTGCTGGTCATCCTTCCGGCTTACTCAGTTCTTCGAGCGCTGGATGTTCCCCCGTTGACCGGCCGCGTCATCGATCCGGCCCATGTACTACCCCCTGGCATCGCGACCCAACTCGACACGACACTCAAAGCGCACGAAGAGAAGACGACGAATCAGCTGGTGGTCTTGATCGTGCCGTCTCTCGAAGGCGATTCACTCTTTGAGTTTTCTCACCGCGCGGCTACCCAGTGGAAATTGGGCCAGAAAGGCACCGACAACGGCGCACTCCTGCTCATCGCCATCAAGGATCGAAAGGTCCGTATCGAGGTCGGGTATGGCCTCGAGGGCGCTCTGACGGATGCCCGCTCCGCGCAGATCATCCGTCACGAAATCGTGCCTCGGTTTCGCGCAGGTGATATACCAGGTGGAGTGGTGGCCGGGGTCGATGCCATCCTGAAAAGCATTGAAGGTCTCTATGAGGCTCCCGAGCGACCGGCCGTGCCTGCGACGGTGGATGACCGGATCGGGAGCGTGCTCTTCGCCATCCTCCTCGGGGTGATCATCGGGTTGGTCTTGTCCCGTGTCCATCGCGTTCTAGGGCCAGTGGCCGGTGGAGGGATTGCCTTCCTCGCCGCTCCGTGGCTGGCACCGGCCCTGCTTGCCGGCGCTGCAGGTCTCCTTCTAGTGAGTGTGTTCGGTGCGATAAGCCAGTCTCCTCTATCTGCCTCACGACGTGGCCGGCACGGAAACGATGATTGGCTGTGGTACACCACCCAGGGTGGATGGGGAGGAGGATCGTTTGGTGGGTCAGGGGGAGGATTCTCGGGAGGCGGAGGTACCTTCGGTGGAGGAGGCGCAAGTGGAGATTGGTAAGCACGTGGCGCTGACCGTCGAGGAGCGGGCACGTGTGGAGCAGGCTGTTCAGGCGGCTGAATTGGCCACCAGCGCTGAGATCGTTCCGATGATCGTCGATCGGTCCGGCCTGTACCGAGATGCCGGGCACCGTGCCGGCTTGCTCTTGGCGATCCTCACGCTGGCGGGACTCTTGACCGCTGAGGCAGGCTGGCTTCCCTGGGGATGGCATGCCGCGAATGCCGGCTGGCTCCTGCTCGCTGCCATTGCTGCCTATGGGCTGGGTATATGGCTCGGATCTTTCCCGTGGGTGATGCGCCTCTTCACGTCCACCGCCCGCATGCGCCACAAAGTGAGGCTTCGCGCAGAAATAGCGTTCCTCTATCTTGGGATTGCGCGGACGCGCGACCGAACCGGCGTCCTCATCATGCTGTCTTTGCTCGAACACCAGGTGTATGTCCTGCCCGATCGTCCACTCATGGATCGCATACCGGTAGAGAGATGGGACAGTATCATCGCTGTGATTGTGAAGCGGGTGAAAGCCGGTGATGTTGCGGACGGGTTGTGTCACGGGATTGAGCAATGCGGCCTGGTCCTGGCGGAATACTGTCCTGCCCGGCCAGGGGACAACCCGAATGAGTTGCCGAATACACTGATTCAGGACGAGTGACGAGTGCGATCGATCCCGCATGCGACGGACTCATAGGCCAAGCTCTCCTACGCGTCGCAGTTCAGCAACGACGTGCTCCCCCTGCGTGCAGATCGTGGCGTTCCTAACGGTCGTGTCCTACACCCGGCGAGGGTTTATTGAATGGAAAGGCGACACTGGCCGCGGGACTTGGTCGCCGGCCATAGCGTCCCGGGAATTCCGGAAGCCTTCTGCATGGCCAGCCCCGAAAGGGCCGGTCCCTGATGTGCGGAGGCGAGTAGCTCTCTTGCCGCAAGGCGCTGAGCATGCATCCGTCGGGGATTGCGGGCTACTCATGGTGATTCAGACTTAGGACCCTATTTCATCTCCCCAAAGGACGCGTCACTCGCGAACGCTGACTTGGCGAGAACTGGATTCCCGGCCATCGCGGCCTGAAGCGCTTGGAGCATCGCCAGCGGGGTGGTCTGATCGGACTCCATCAATGTGCTGTACTTTTCCTGGACGAGCGCAAAGAACCCCGGCTGATCTTTCTCGGGAACCCCGAGAAGGGTGGCAAGCGATGCCAAGTGTTCCCCATGTCCTTGGGCCATTTCCTGTCGCAGACTGTCGAACGAAGTGGATGCCATGCTGACGTGTTTGTTTTTCATGATCACGCCGTCGTTCGCGCAGCCTGAGGTGCCTGAGGAGATGCCGAAGGTCTGGCTGGCGAAGGTTCCATTGGTGGTTGCCATCATGATCTGCGGGGCGATTTGCTTCTGTCCCCCGTAATCCAACCACGCCAGTTTTCCCAGTCCGCAGCCCGGGCCGTTATCCGGGTTCCCCCCTGCCTGCGCGAACGTGACCGAAAGCAGAACGATGCCGAACGCGAGTGAAGCAGAAACGACATGTCGGAACATAGTCTCTCCTTTTGCGGTGATGAATGTGAAATCTGTGTAAGAGTAGCGCAGATGAACGGAACGTCAAGAAAAGGAGAAAAATACGGAAGGTATTGGGAATCCGAATCTAGGTTCCGAGTCGGTTGCAGGGTCACATCTACTCATTGAATGGACTGGTCGAGAACGTTCCGCTACAATCCGCTGCGATGAGCGATCCCAGCGCCGCGCCGGCCGTTCCATCCAACACGCAAGACGAGAATCATTCGGTCGTCCGAGCCGCCGGACTGATCGGGATCGCCACGTTCTCTAGCCGCATTCTCGGATTCATTCGTGACATGGTCCTGGCGAGACTGTTCGGCGCGACTCCTGCGGCGGATGCGTTTTTTGTCGCTTACCGGGTTCCGAACCTCTTGCGTGAGCTGTTCGCCGAAGGTTCGATGTCCTCAGCCTTTATTCCAGTCTTCACCGAATATCGCACGCTCAAGACCACACGCGATGCCTGGGAACTTGCCAGCGCGACGTTCACCACGCTGCTGACGATCGTGACGGCCGTGACGGTGCTCGGGATCGCGGCGGCGCCGGGCATCGTCTGGTTGCTTGCGCCGGGATATCACGACGCCCCCGACAAGTTGGCGCTCACGACGTTACTCACCCGCATCATGTTGCCCTATCTCCTGTTCATCAGCCTCGCCGCCCTGGCCATGGGCATCCTGAACTCCCTGCGCGCCTTTGCCGCCCCCGCGTTTTCCCCGGTGTTTTTCAATATTTTCATCATCGGATGCGCGCTGTTCCTTTCTCCCCTCATGCCCCATCCGATCATCGGGGTGGCCATCGGCGTCGTGGCTGGAGGCGCAGCGCAGTTTGCGATGCAACTCCCGGGACTGAAGATGCGGGGAATGTTGTTCGGGGTGCTGTTTCAACCGACTCATCCGGGCGTCAAACGCATCGGCCGGTTGATGGTTCCGTCGTTGCTGGGGTTGTCGGTCACGCAGATTAATATCACCGTCAGTACGATCCTGGCGTCGTTCTTCTCCGGAGGTCCGACATATTTGTTTTATGGCATGCGGCTGATTCAGTTTCCCCTGGGCATCTTCGGCGTAGCCCTCGCAACCGCCATCCTGCCGACATTGTCTGCCCAGGCAGCTCGCGGCGCACTCGACGAGTTGCGTACAACCCTCGGCTTCGGTCTACGAATGATTTCCTTCATCATCCTCCCGGCCATGCTGGGGCTCATTCTCTTGAGGCAGCCGATCGTGCACCTGTTCTTCGAGCACGGATCGTTCACGAGGGAGGACACGGTCGCCACCGCAACTGCGGTGCTCTGTTATGCCGTTGGGCTGTGGGCATTTGCCGGAGTGCGGATCGTCGTGTCGGCGTACTATTCGCTTCAGGATACGAAGACGCCGGCGATCACTGCCGCTTGTGCGGTGGCGGCAAACATCATGTTCTCGTTGCTGCTCATGCGCTCCCTTGAGGCTCCGGGACTGGCATTGGCCACGGCACTGGCCTCCATGCTGAACGTCACGATTCTGGTGGCGCTGTTGAATCGCCGGGTGGGCCGCGTCGATTGGGCCGCTGTGGGTCGATCGGTAGGTCGCGTTCTGACGGCTTGTGCGCCGGTTGCTGTGGTCTGCTGGTTGATTGCGGGAGCAGAGCTGTGGACGCTTGAAGGCGAATGGATTGCCAAATCAGTCCTGCTCGGTGTGGGAATAGGCCTGAGTGTCGCCGTGTATCTGGCCGTGCATGCCCTGTTCCGATCCGAGGAACTCGATGTGTTTCTGAGTATGGTAAAACGGAAATTCAAAGGTCCAGCGAAGAAAGTGGCAGAGGTTTAGCCATGTCACACAAGGCGTCTTTTCACACCGCGTGGGGCTGGATGGAGATTGCGACGTCCGAGAAGGGCGTGACGTCGATCATGTTGCCGAGCTCCCATCGCAAGCCAAACCAGAAATCCATTCCGAACCAGGTATCCCCCGGCAATGGAACCTCGGTCACTCTTTGGGATGAAGCCAGGACTCAAGTGATCGAGTATCTGGCAGGTGAGCGGCGCATCTTTTCTTTCCCGCTCGATATGTCGGAGGGGACACCCTTTCAGCGACGGGTATGGCGCACGATTCTGAGGGTCCCCTATGGCCGGGTCCGGTCGTACCAGTGGGTGGCAGCCCGCGTGGGTGGATCGCAGTATGCCCGGGCCGTCGGCATGGCCTTGGGGGCGAACCCGGCGCCGATTGTCGTTCCCTGC
>JBEVJJ010000017.1:0-3911 GCA_040510255.1 Nitrospiraceae bacterium
CCCAGCAGCGCCTCGATCTGCTGCTCCGTGAGATACAGGGTCGTCGGGATTTTCATCAAGGCAGCGCGCTCATCCGGATCGGCAATCTCCGCGAGGCTGGCGTTAATAAAATAGATGTCGACGTCCTGGGTAAAGGGGCTGTCGAGGTCCCGCGGTTTCGTACGAAAGTCTTGCCGCCACTTGGCCACACCGAGTTTCATGAGCTGGATCGTATCAAAGGAATAGCGATTGATGGGCGCGTCGATCAGGGCGCTCATGGCCTTGGACATCGTCGGGACTTGATCACTCCGAAATTCCAGCACATCAGGGCTCGTCTCGGCGTTGACCGTCAAGATCACAAACTTCCGGACGTTCTTGGCGCCCACGAACTTGAGTAATTGCTCCAGTCCCCCGATGGTGCCACCTGCCTCCATGAGGGAGCGGAGCGCGATATTGTCCGAAAGGCCGCCGTCGAGCAGGTGCACATAGGGGCGCTTCTCCACATCAAGGTAGGACAGATACTCGTTGGCTCGCTGGCCACCGATTCCGCCATTTCTCTTCGCTTGCGCCAAGAATGGGGGGGCCTCAAATCCGCACGTCCCCGCATGATTCTTGAGCGACATCGGGCTCAAGACGAGGGGCAGCGCCGCTGATGAAGCAGACGCCGTCGCGATCGGTAACTGACTGAGGTCCGAGCAGAGGAAATCGAACTGGAATTGGTTATATTCAAAGCGCGACAGGGTGGCCATGTCCGAGGCGTGGATGACGAGCATAGGACGCTGGTGTCGCGCCAGCAGGTCGCCATAGGTTTTCCGATCAAACAGGGCTTCATCCAACAGCTCGGCCATGATATGGGCGCGACCAAAGTAGGGGGACCAGAGGCGAATCCAATTGCTGGGCGACCGCAAAATCCTCGATTTGAGTTCAGACTCCCAGTCCTTTCGTAAGAAGCGATCTTCAAAGTCATCAAAGATTTGATCGCCATACAGCGCGTAGTAAGAACCCGTAAAGGTGCCCCCGGATAAGGCAAAGATCACGTCGAGTTCATCGAGCAGCCGCTTGCGCTTGCCATTCCAGGTGATCGGCTGGCCCGCCAACTCCCGCAACACGCCGTAGGCCAGTGTGGAGGCTCGCGTCCCCCCGCCGGAGAAGGATGTCACAAGTAAGAGACTATCGGTGTTGTCAGCCTCTGGTGGGGCCAAATTGCTGAGCCGATAGCCGCCGCCGGGTTTCCATTGTTCGAGCGGCGCGTTCAAAGTGGGACGGACGTATTCGCAGCCGACGAATGCCGGAAGCAGGAGGATCAACACCCAGAAGCGAAGCCCATTTCTCACTTTTAGCCTCCCTAGATGCAATGACCACCAGGCGAAGAGGATGTCCACAACGAGCGAGCATTGCAGACGAACAGGCTAGAGCTTGTTCTCACTGTCCTGGCGATTCGATCGGTCCAATGGGAACAGACGCATTCGCCGACACTTCATACTCACTCAACCAAAATATCAAGGTCCACGGCATCCAGTAGGTGCGCTCTCTCGTCCTGAGATCGGTGATAAGCGTCGCGCCTAGCTTCTGGCTCTCTTTCGTGACCTTGTCCACCAATACATCGACGCGGACATTATCCGTAAACAGGACGGGCAGCCGGGGAATCCCTGGTCTATTCACATTTCCTGTCATGAAGGGAAGAAACCTAAAGAGATACCATCCCCAATTGTCGGCATAGATATGAGCGATCGGCGACGCGTTGGGCGCGAGTTGTTGCCCGTTCAGATGTTCTGTCGTCACGACCTGCAACGTGGCACAACTCCATAGCCCCAGCAACGGGGTGCTCATCAAGAGGATGCCGGTTCGGATGTGTAAGGGCGGCCACCCCTTCCTTTTGACTTCTCTCACGTCCACGCTCCTGTCTCCCTCGTCCGTTTCTGCGATGCCGTGATCAGGGGCGAACCGGAGAACGGAGATACTTAGCCAAGTGACCACCATCGAACGTTGCAGTGCCGTATCAAGGAGTTGCCCGCTTCAGGCTCACCATATAGCTGGCGAGGTCGTTCAACTCCGGCTCGGTCAGAGGGAACTTCGGCATGATCGTGCCCGGTGAAACCGACTGTGGGTCGCGGAAGTGCTTCACGTGCCAGTCGCGATCGGAACGCGCGTCACCGACATAGGACAAGTCCGGGGCCAAGGCTCCGCCCTCTCCGTGAATCCGGTGGCAGCCCGCGCAGCCGAATTGGGCATAGAGCGCCTTGCCGTGCGCGATGCCTGGATCGGCACGCTTCACCGCGTACAGATTCTTCAGGGATACTCCGAGCAACGAGAACACAATCAGCAAGAACACCGCGCCGAGCGTCATGCCAATCGGACGTGACGCCGGCGCTCGCACGGTTTTCTTCCAATCGAGGAATGGCCAGAACAACACGACGAGCACGAACACAATCGGCAATACCCATGTGACCAGAGGTTCCAAGGGTCCGTGCACGTACTTGAGCAACTCATAGTAAAAGAGAAAGTACCATTCCGGAACCGGCACAAAACTGGTGTCGGACGGATTGGCCTTATCCGCCAGCGGAAACGGCACCCACGTCGCCAAGGCCGCCAGCGCAAGAAAGACCAGCAGCATCACCACCGCATCCATATAGACCTGTCGAGGATAGAAGGTCTCGCGCTGTGCGGCCGCTTTCCGTTCATCCCAGGGACCGGCCGGTCCCACCCGCCGGAGTATCAGCATATGCAGCACGATTCCCGTGATAATCACCGCCGGAAGAAACAGGACATGCACCGCGAAGAATCGCGAGAGAGTGAGCGCTCCCAGCATGTCGCCGCCGCGCAAGACCTTGATGAGAAAATCCCCGATCAGAGGCACTGTGCCGACCATGTTGATCCCGACCTGCGTGGCCCAATAGGCCGTCTGATCCCACGGTAAGAGATACCCCGTGAACGCAAAGGCCAGGACGATCAATAACAAGACCACACCCACCATCCACATCAATTCGCGCGGAGGCTTGTAGGCTCCGTACAGGAAGACTTGCAGCATGTGCAGGCCGACGGCAATGATCATCCCCGACGCGCCCCAATGGTGCAGGCCGCGAACGAACCAGCCGAACGTCACCTGGTTTTCGATGAACTGCACGCTGTCATACGCATGGTCGGGTGTCGGCGCGTAGTAGATAGCCAGAAACATCCCGGTGATGGCTTGCAGCCCGAAGAGGAACAGCGTGGCGGAGCCGAACACGTAGATCCAGCTGGCGCCTCCGGGAATCGGTTCGTCCAGCAGCGTTTTCTCCACCGACTTTAAGTTGAGACGGCTATCCAACCACGCATAGAGACCGGAACTCACGATGATCCTCCTGAATGAAGCAGATTGACGGACTATTTCCGCAAGGTCGTCACGTACGCGAACACATCGTTCAGATCGGTCGGAGACAGCTGGCTCTTCCACGGCCCCATTGCCGTGCCGGGTTTCCCGTTCTCAATCGCTTCTCTGAATTCAGCGTCAGATTTCTTTCTGCTTACCGCGCTGGAAAAGTCGGCCGCTGGAGGCTTGAGCATTTTTCCCGTCGACCCGTCACCTTTTCCTTGCGGCCCGTGGCACGCCATGCAGTGTTTCTCATAGATGGCTTTCCCTTTTGCGGGATCTCCCGCTCCATCCGCTGAGAGCGGTCGCAGAAAGAGCACTCCCAGAATCATGCCGGCGAAGAGACCCGTCATATTCAGCACAGACTTCATGGTTGTCCTCTGGTCAATGCGAAGTGTTCGCCCGCGCCGCGGCAACGTCGGCCGTCGAGACGGCATCTCCTTCATTCCCCCATGACTGGCGAACGTAGGTCAGGATATCGGCGATCTGGTCATCCTTGAGATGTCCCATGGGTGGCATAACACCGTTATAGCGCTGCCCATTAACTTCAATGGGTCCGGTCAGACCATTCAAGACTGTTTCA
>JBEVJJ010000018.1:0-5934 GCA_040510255.1 Nitrospiraceae bacterium
CAGGATTGGTTTCGCATGCTCGAAGATCGGAACTTGACAAGTCACACTTACAATGAATCGACCGCCGATTCGATCTATTCTCACCTTCGCAGCTATACACCATTGGTCCGTTCGGCCCTGGATGAACTCAAGAAACGAGGCTAGATACCCCTGAGGCGGCCTTCTTCAACCTCGCCTTCGACATTCCCGTCGCCGACCTCATCACCGGCATCATCACCGAACGCGGCGTGTTCACACCGGGGGAGCTGGCCTCGAAATTCAAGTTGTGACAGGTGCCGCAGGAACCTTCTGGGCCTCGGCTGACGAACGTCGCGCGATTCGGTGCCGCCATAATGCGTTGGACTCAGATGGCTGGTTGGGTCCTTATTTTTCGCGCGTGCGCCTATAAATCTGCAACGCGACGTTGCAATGCCGTCGCACCGCGCGCCTTTTCAGCTAGCGATCCGGCAGTGACCGCTATGGCGGCATCCTTATCGCGCATCCGTTCCATCCGAGGCATGGGTGGGAAAAGGTTTGCAGGGTTGCGGACAGTGGTCTTCTGATAGGCCATGAGTCTGCCTCTGAATTCGATGGTGAAGGGGGGGCGAACCCATGTGTGCGGTGCGAACTTACCGTCGAAGATCTCCTGTGCTACTACGTGCCGAAACGTTCTGGGCCGTATCCCCATCACCTTGTCCGCTTGCCATATTTCCATCGATTCGATATGGTTTTCCATATGAAGACGACATTGAACATCGACGATGCCCTCATGGCTCGGCTGAAACGAGAAGCCCTACAACAGCGGCGAACCATGTCGGAGTTGGTGGAGATGGCCCTGCGCCTATTGTTTCAAGCCCAGAAGTCCCGACGGTCTCTCCCTCCCTTACCCTCATTCAAGGGTGGTAAACATCTCGTGGACATTGCCGACCGTGATGCGCTGTACCGAGCGATGGAAGGGTGGTAGTACCGATTTCCATCGGTTCCCGTTCTTGGAGGTGATCGATCCTCTCTCGGCATGATGACTTGTATCCCGCCCGCTACCTTTTATAGAATCCGGTTAGCTTGTTGTTTTGGGAAACCGTGTTTCCTGTCTGTTGCCTGACCCGCTTATCATTTGAGAGGACTCTTTCCTATGAGTGAACGGACCTTAGCGATTATTAAGCCGGATGCCGTGAAAAAGAATGCGATCGGCGATGTGATCAACCGGTACGAGCAAGCCGGTCTCAAGCCGGTGGCGATCAAGATGATGCACCTGTCGAAACCGACCGCTCAGGGCTTTTACGCCGTGCACAAGGCACGGCCGTTCTTCGACAGCCTGTGCACGTTCATGTCGTCAGGACCGGTGGTGGTCCTGGTGTTGCAGGGAGATAATGCGATCAAGAAGAACCGAGACCTGATGGGCGCGACGGATCCTGCGAAGGCCGACAAGGGAACGATTCGCGCGGCTCACGGTGCAAATATCGAATTCAACGCCGTCCATGGGTCGGATTCTCCCGAGACGGCCAAGTTTGAAGTGGGCTATTTTTTTTCAGAAATGGAACTTGGCGGGTAGGGGTTCCGTGTGTCGACCCGGACATTGGCCTCCGTTTTTCCCCTTCGAGTTGTCCTTGAACCGCTTTCTGGACAGGTTGGTGGCGTGTCTGCTCGTGGCCTGTTTTGCAGCCGGCTGCGCGAAGACATATGCTCCACCTCCTGGTCCACTTTCACCTCCTCCTGAGGTTTCTCCGGTCTTACCACCGTCCGCCGATCCGACGAATGAAGCGGAGAACCGTCTCTGGTCCGACGCGATGGCGGCACAGAATGAAAGCCGGCATGATCTCGCGATCCGGACCTTCAAACGTGTGATCATTGCCTATCCGAAATCTCCTCATGTTGCGGAAGGGCGTTGGCGAATGGCGCAGTCGTTCGAACAAATCGGGGATATTCCCGCTGCCGTGTCCGAATACCGGACTATCTTGGAGATGGAGCCACTGTTGCTTCCGAATGACTCGTTCCAGGCATTGGCGACAGAACGGCTCGAAGCCTTACGGCTCGAGGGAGCGCTTCCCGAGAATGTCGTGTCCGGGCATGCGGCCCTGTCGGTTTCCGCGTTGGGCATTCTGTCACTGTCCCGGGTCGATGTCTGGCTGCAGCAGGTACGTGAATCCGGGGTGACGGCGCTGGTGCTCGATGTGAGCTGCGATGCCGTCTGCTCAGCACATGTCCGCGTCCCGCCGTCGGAAGATCAGGCGCCGGTCGAGCCAAGGCCCGGTGTCTTGTTTTCCACGGTGCATGCGCCGGTCGTTCAGCCGCTTATGAATACCCTGGTTCCGGAGGCTCACCGCGTCGGATTGTCAGTATTTGCCGCCATCGATTTGATGCGAGCGCCCTGGCTTGAAAACAGGACCGACTGGCAGACGTCTGTGTTGAATCCTCGCGAGCGCACGGTCCGCCCATGGGGCTATCTCGATGTGCTGAATCCGTCGGTCAACACCCATTTTGCTGCGCTGCTTTCGGACTTGGCGCAGACACAACTGGATGGGGTCCTTTTCAGGACGCGGACGCGCAACAGCTTTGCCTATGAGATGAGCGAGATCGCCCTTACCGGATTTCAATCGCAATATCACGAAACGGCGGCCGATGTGACGCGCGCCCTTGAGAATTCGGCGGCTTCCGTGCAACACGAATCATCGCCGGCGCAGCCGGGCGAAACGGCGGCTCAAGCGCCGCCTGCCGGTACCCTGTGGCATTGGGTCGGTTGGAGGGCGCGAGAAGAACTCGATGTGCTGGCACAGTTGAGGCGCACGCTGCAGCAAACAAGGCACGGCCTTCGGGTGATCCTCGAGATGCATTCCGAAGCGGCATCCGACCCATTGTCGACCCTGGTGAATTACGGCGAGGATATCGCAGAGGCAAGTCGCCGAGGGTTTGACATTCTCCTGAACGGGAGCACGCAAGCCACTGATCTTCAGCAGGTGGCTGATCTCGTCAAACAAGCGGAAGTGAAAGCGTTGCGGAAGCCGGTGAAGGGGCAGCCGAGCGGGCAACAGCTATGGGTTCTCAATCGCGGGCAGGGGTTCGGGGGACGCATGGAACCGGGACGGCTGGCCCAACATGCCGATCGTGTTCGAATTCGTGAAGGAGTCAACGTTCTGCTCGTTCCGGATCGTGGAGAGACCGTTCCTTGACAAAGCCGCCGGCATCCTTCTACGATCCGCCCACACCACTGATATAGAGGATATTATCTATCCACCAGGTCGTTCAATAACCATTCTAGCAAGGCCGCCGAAGGTCAAGCCTCCAAGGCGATCTGTTTCTCAGATACGTTTTGGAGAATTGACGAGCGAGCACGATGCTGGAAGCGTGTTTCGGCCGTCACGAGGAGGGTCATGATACCGTCCAATCTTCGCTATCATCAGGAGCACGAATGGGTCCGTCTCGAAGGAAAGCAGGCCACGATCGGAATCAGCCACTTCGCTCAAGACGCGTTGGGTGACATCGTTTTCATTGATCTCCCCAAGGTCGGCACGCAAATTTCAGCGGGTCAGCAAATCGGTGAAGTCGAGTCCACGAAAACTACCTCTACCATCTATACGCCGATTACCGGGACGATCGCGAAGGTCAATACGGATTTGAACGATCATCCCGAGGTCGTCAATTCGGACCCCTACGGGAAGGGCTGGATGGCGGTAATCACCGTCAGCAATCCTGAAGAAGTGGAGAAGCTCATGACCGCCGCACAGTATGAAGAATTTCTCGCCACACAGAAACATTGAGCCATTGTCGATTGAATCATTGTTGCATTGCAGAATGACCCAATCGGCACTGAATCAGTGAATCAATTCTCATGTCGAAGCACATCGCCATTTTAGGCGCCGGACCGGGAGGGTATGTCGCCGCCATCCGGGCTGCGCAATTGGGCGCCCGTGTGACCGTGGTGGAGAATCAAGCCTTGGGTGGGGTGTGCCTCAATTGGGGCTGTATTCCCAGCAAAGCATTGCTCTCGGTTGTCGATCTGGGAGACAAGATCAAGAAAGCCGGTGATCTCGGCATCCAGGTGGCAGGAAGTATTGGTTACGATCGCACCGTGATGGTGCAGCGCAAGAACAAAGTCGTCGCCACATTGGTGAAGGGAATCGCGACATTGTTCAGCACCTGGGGGATCGAGCATCTGGACGGCACGGGCTCCTTGCTCGATTCGCGCACCATTCGGGTGGTGAAGACAGACGGGGCCGACACGCGGGTCACGGCTGATGCCCTCGTCATCGCGACCGGATCATCCTGGCCCAACTTGCCTCTCTTCCCTATCGATGGCCGGCAGATCATCACCAGCAAACAGGCGTTGGATCTCGCGCGGATTCCTACGAGCCTCCTCATCATCGGTGGCGGCGTCGAAGGGTGTGAATTCGCCTCCCTCTATAGTGGACTGGGAACTGCCGTCACGATCGTAGAACTGTTGCCTCGACTTCTGCCGCTAGAGGATGAAGAAATCGGACGCGTGATGGAGCGGGAACTCAAGAAACGGGGAGTGGATATCCGGACCGGGACGACGGTGGAGAAGGTGGAGAGCCGGGAGAAGGGCGTGGACGTGATTCTCAAGGACGGCAACACGATGACCACGGATCAACTCCTTGTCTCAGTAGGGCGGGGATTCAATTCACGGGGAATCGGATTGGAGAAAGCCGGCGTGATCGTGGGCTCGCGTGGAGAGATTCAGGTCAACGAGCGTATGGAGACCAACGTTCCCGGGATCTATGCGATCGGTGACGTCGTCGGCAAGGCCATGTTAGCCCATGTCGCTTCCGCTCAAGGAAAGGTCGCCGTCGAAAATATTCTGGGACATGACCGCCGCATGAACTATGACGCGGTTCCCGCTGGAATCTTTACCCTCCCGGAGATCGGTCGAGTCGGACTGACGGAACAACAGGCGCGTGAACAGGCCGCATCGCAGGGCCGCCACGCTGAGACGGCGATCAAAATCGGACGGTTTCGCTATGCGGGACTGGGAAAAGCGCAAGGCACTGGCGACATCACAGGCTTGTTCAAAGTCATTGCCGACGCGGAGAGCGGCAAGCTGTTGGGCGTCCATATTATCGGCGCCCATGCCGCGGACTTGATTCATGAAGCGACGCTTGCCATGCAGCTTGGCGCGACTGTGGCGCAGGTGGCTGATATGATTCACGCCCACCCGACCTTGGCCGAAGGCATGATGGAAGCGATGGAGGACGTGGATGGGCGAGCCATTCATCTGGCGAGAAAACGAGGGTGAGATGATCCGATCGCTGCTCATCAAGCTGGCCATGCTCGGAGCTACGTTATGTACCATCCTGTGGATCGGGTCGTCCGTGCCTCCCAAAGGTCCGGGCTCCGCGCAACGAACGGCAACCATAGACCGCACGGTTCAACCGTTTCCAGCCGCCGCCGCGATGCCGGAATCGGCGCCCGAACCGGTCGTTCAGGCATCTCCGGTACCGCTTCCCGTCATGACGGAGGAATCGACAGCATCAGTTCAGACTGGCGGGGCATCCGTCGTCCGGATCGACGTGAATCGTGCGACGCTCAGCGAGTTGACGGGCTTGCCCGGCATCGGTCCGACGCTGGCGCAGCGCGTCATTGATTACCGCCGGGCCAACGGGCAATTCAAGAAAGTCGATGACTTGCTGTTGGTGAAAGGCATCGGCCGCAAGAAGCTGGAACGAGTGCGCGCTCTGGTGACGATCCATCATGCCCCCGAGAGCAGTCGTCACAAGGGGGTGTCGTGAACGAACTCTCGCGGCAGCTCGAGTTGATTCTGCGCGGGTCTGTCGAAGTGATCCAACGGGGCGAGCTCGAGGCCAAACTGTCTCGTACGTTGAAGGAAGGGCGCCCGTTGCGGGTCAAGGCAGGATTCGATCCCACCGCGCCAGACCTTCACCTGGGACATACCGTCCTCATCCATAAGCTGAAGCACTTTCAGGGCCTCGGGCCTGAGGTGAT
>JBEVJJ010000019.1:0-3485 GCA_040510255.1 Nitrospiraceae bacterium
AGACTGAAGGCGCCCTGGAAACCGACCTCGCCTATGATGATGTGCCGATGCAGTGGACGAAGGATGCGAAAGAAGCGATTCGCGCCGTCCCTGCCGGGTTCCAGCGCCGCCGCGCAAAGGCGAAAATCGAAAAGACCGCGCGCAAGCTCGGCATGACGACCATTACGCTGGAGTATGCCTCGCCGATGATTCAAGAAGCGGCGTCCGAGGACTACACGCCGATCTTCGCCAACAAAGGAACGGGGACTGGACCTGAAACAGCCGACCCTCCCGCAACAACGAACGACGGCGGCTCCAAGGAATCGAACGGCAATGGCACCCACGCCGCCTACGAGGATCAGGCCCCGGCCTCGCCCTACACGTGGACCGCGGATGCCCGGACCAGATTGGACCGAGCGCCGGAAGGCTTCATGCGTGAGTGCACGAGAGCCCTCATTGAGAAACACGCGGAGAAAATCGGTACGACCGTCATCACCCAGGAAGTGGCCAACGAAGGGATCGAACAGGCCAAGGGATACATGGCCGAGGCGATGAAAACCGGCAATCTCAAGGACATGATCGCCAACCTGACGCGCAAGGGAAATGCCTAACACAGTGCTGAGGTCCACGACGCGATGAATAAAGAGCGTCACGTTTGTGGACGGGCGCGAGTCGGTGAGCGCCCAGTGTCACAGAGTTTAATGTGGTACGCTGCAAATTCTGAGTTTGTCGCCCCCATACTATTGCTTATTCACGAACTTAGCACTCATCCCTCAGCGTGCAGCACTCAACACTATTCTCAAACCTAGCACTCAGAACTATCGCCATGGGTAAATCACTGCCGATCATCAATCTGCCCTCGTTTGGAGACAAACTCGGATCGATTCAAGAGCAGATCACACAATTCTTCACTCCCGCCACACCCGCTCGCCCGGACAGCCCGCACGATGGACGGACGGTCGACGACTTCAAGCCCTATCTGATCGCGCTAAATCTGACAAAACGCTGCAACCTCAAGTGTCATCATTGCTATCTCGATGCGACGACGAAGGCCGGCGGCGGCTCGGATGAACTCTCGACGGGCGAGTGTTTCCGCTTGATCGATCAAATTGCCGAGGTCAACAAAGGCTGCCTGCTGGTCATCACCGGCGGTGAGCCGCTTGTCCGACCGGATATCCTTGATATTGCCAGGCACGCAGTGAAGCTGGGGTTCATGGTCGTATTCGGCACCAACGGCATGTTGATCAATGACCGGATGGCGCAGACGCTGGTGGAGATCGGAGTCATGGGCGTCGGCATCAGCATCGATTCACTGGATCAGCACAAACATGACACCTTCCGTGGTCTTCCCGGAGCCTGGGCCGGCGCGGTGTCCGGCATCGAGGCCTGCAAGCGCAACGGCCTGCAGTTTCAGGTGCACTTTAGCGCCCAGCCGATGAACTATCAGGAATTGCCGGCAGTGATCGATTGGGCCCATGGACTTGGCGCCCGTGTCCTGAACGTATTTTTCATGGTCTGTACGGGCCGCGGGGAGGAACTGACGGACATTACCCCGCAGCAATACGAGGAAGTACTCGGCTACCTGATCGATTGCCAGGACCAGTATAAGGACATGCTCGTGCGGGCCCGATGCGCCCCGCATTTCAAGCGGCTGGCCTACGAGAAGGATCCGAATTCTCCCATTACCAAAGCCACGGGATATATGGGCGGTGGATGTCTGGCCGGAACCAATTATGCCCGCGTCACCCCCAACGGAGAGCTCACGCCCTGTCCCTATATGCCGCTTTCTGCCGGGAATGTGCGCGACACCAGTTTCGTGGATCTGTGGGAACGGTCTAACATTTTCGATTCCTTCCGCTATCCCCACCTCAAAGGCAAGTGCGGCGATTGCGAATACACCGACATCTGCGGCGGCTGCCGCGCCCGCCCCTATGTCGATCACGGTGATTGGCTTGATGAAGATCAGTGGTGTCTGTACACCCCGAAGGGCGGCGAGAAAATACAGGTGGCCTTCAACACGCCGGAGGAAACGGACATCGCCTGGGATGACGAGTCCCAGCTCCGCCTGAGCCGCATCCCGTATTTCTTGCGCGCGATGGTGAAGAAGGGGGTCGAACGGCACGCGAGAGAGAACGGAATCGCCGTGATCACCGTGCACCTCATGGAAGAACTGCGCAAGAAACGCTTCGGCAACGACGCTCCCGTCTTCAAGTTTTGAGTTCTGAGTTGGGAATTCTGCGCTATGAGATGGACAGGAATGAGACGAGGCCTCTTTCCGAGCAGATGATACCCAGAACGCTACGCTCCTCACTCAAAATCGCGCATTCCAGACTCATCATCGCAAACTCAGAATTCAAGACTCAAAACTTCTAACTCTTTATTCGGAGCTCTGTACACCATGGACGGTCTCCAAAGCGTCTTCCTGGACATGAATCAGTTGGTTCCGATCGTGAACCACTGGTTGCATCTCATGTCGGCTGTCATCTGGATCGGCGGACTGGCGTTTCTCGTGATGGCGGTGAAACCCGGATTGAAGGAAGGAAGCGTCCCGAAAGAATATATCCGGCCGATCACCGATGCCTTCTATAAGTATTACAAGCGTGTCGCCGGCGTGTTGGTCATCGTGCTCCTCTTCACCGGCGGGATCAACGTCCACTATGTGAATCAACTCTTCACCGCTCAAACGGGAGAGGGCCTCCAGCATCACAGCAAGTACCTCTGGATTTTCTGCATCAAGCTCCTCCTGGTCTTGTTTCTCCTGACGCTCTTCCTGTATACGGTCATTTTCAAGCCGGACCCCGAAGAAGAGCACGACGATAAAGAAGCTTACGAAGCCCTTCCATTTCAACGAGCAGCATTGTGGATGGGATTCTTCATCATTTTATGCGCTGCCGCCATGAAACACCTGCACCAGTAGTCGCCCCTCCACACAACCCGTCCCGAACGCACCATGGTCTTTATCCTCGATCGATAGAATCGGCCCCTTCGCGATGTATCTATTCGGATACCAAGTGGTATACGAAGTGATACTCCTTCGTCTTGAAAAGAAGGGCGCTTCCTGGGTATCTGATGCGACCTGACGTTGCATACTTTTGAAACATCATCACTTTGTACCTCTGATTTTTCGTCCCTGTCCATTTGGCCCCAGTGGTATATAGGTTGCTTGATTCGTCTGCGGCCGAGTCTGTCCGCATGAGTTATCATCAAGGGGTTTTGTAGACATTCTTCTTGAGGTCACCTATGACAACGAAAAGATTGATCCCGGTTATGGGGCTCGCACTTCTGATGTGGAGTTCTCTTTCCCTCCTGGCCGCAGAGCAGGAAATGGTCAAGCCTTCAGCGTCAACATCAAAGCAGAGCGATATATTGCTCAATCAACCATCATTGAAAGACGAGGAACGGCAGCAGTGGTATCATGCATCCGCCGGGACACAACTGCTACCTTTTGACTGGTTCATGGCTTTGAATGATGACCCGTTCAAGGCTAATCTGCACCATACCGGCGT
>JBEVJJ010000020.1:0-7717 GCA_040510255.1 Nitrospiraceae bacterium
ACTCTCGGAAGATGTATCGATCTAGGATGGTCTGGAGGCCCACGCGTCTGATGAAGTCTATCTACAATGGGTGAAAGGTCACTATAAGAGACTCGCCTGGCCTTGTAAACAGAGAGTGAGGCCCCTGCATGAAACTACTGCTTGACAAGATTTCAAGTCCTATGGTATTTGGCCTGCGCACTTTTCAGTAGGTCATGATGGGTTCGTGCATCGCTTCAACGTTCCTCAGGACCCTGTCGCGCTACCCCGCATCATTCATCCGTATTGCATTATCATATAGTCGGTCCCTGCGTCAGACCTTCGAGGAGGCGCGTAACTCGTTCTGTTTGTTGAGGAAAGGAGGATTGTGTGAAGACTAAAGGCACGGTGAAGTGGTTCAATGATCGAAAAGGGTTTGGTTTTATTCGTCTCGATAGCGGCGAAGATGTCTTTGTTCATTATTCAGCACTGCAAGGAGACGGGTTCAAGACACTCAAGGAAGGTGAAAACGTCGAATTCGACATCGTCCAGGGAGCAAAGGGGCCGCAAGCCGCCAATGTTCTCAAGGGCATGGCGCCAGCCTCCTGAGGCTGCTCTCTACGCGTTCTTGCGACCCCCTTCTAAGTCGGAGGGGGTCGTTTTTTTTTGGTCGCTTCTTCGTCAGGCGGTTTCCTCGAGCATTTCCCAATTATTTTTGACAAAAACCATTGATACTGTTAGCGTTTACACTCACGAGCCGAAGGGAGATTTGTCTTGGCTGTCGACCGCAGAACGGTGGTCCAAAACGCGCAGGTATTTGCATCCAAAGGTCAGTATGAAGCAGCCATCGCTGAGTGGAAAAAACTGATTGCAGAGTCGCCTACCGACGGAAGCATTTTTAACACGATCGGGGATCTCCACCTCAAGCGAAATACCAATGCCGAAGCCATTACCGCCTATCTGCAAGCTGCGGCCGCGTTCCGGACGGAAGGCTCCACCCTCAAGGCTATCGCAGCCTACAAAAAGATCCTGAAAGTAGATCCGGCCAGGTATGAAGTGTACCGGCATCTCGGAGACCTGAACGCGGAGCGTGGTCTCTTGAGCAGCGCTGTCCAGGACTATCTCACTCTCGGCAAGTTTTATCTGCGGGAGGGGAAGAGCAGGGAGGCGTTGGACATCTATCGTAAGATCGTGACGCAGGATCCTTCCAATCTGGATGCACAGCAACGAGTCGCCGAGTTGTGCGTGCAGGAAGATCTGCAGGATGAAGCCATCAAGGTGTATTTGCAGCTTGGACGGGAGCGCTCAGCGCAACAACGCCACGAAGAAGCGCGCGATGCCTATATGGCGGTCTTGCGATTGGACCCGCACAACGCCGAGGCCAAAGAGATGACCGGAATGCTCAAGGAGGGTAGCGGTGCGACAGGAACGGAGGCTCCATTCCCACGATCTTCGTCGGGGTCGACGACCAAGAACATAGAGCCCGGTGATTTGCTTGGGGAAGCCGTTCGCCGGATGGAAGAAGGGCAGTACGCTGGTGCGGAGGCGATGTTGACTCAACTCCTCAGCCGGGAACCTGGCAATCCGCAAATCTGCCAGCTTCTCGCCCGGTTGCACCTGTTGCAGGGAAGTTTGAACGTCGCTCTGGGTGAATATCGGTTTCTGGCGGGGGCTGCCCTCCGGTCTCAGGACCATCTGTTGGCCGACTCGCTGATCCAAGAATTTCTCAAGGTTGAACCCAATTCCGTTCCAATGCTGGAATTGTTCGGTGAGTTATGCGAGGAAAAAGGGGACGGGGCGACCGCTGCGCAACATTTTGGACGCGCGGTGGAAATTCTCCTCGAGCACCCTGAACCGGGAATGCCGACGCTACCGGCCGAACTCTTTGAGAAAGTGCAGGCCTTGGCGCCGGGAAGCACTATCGCTCGGAAGCTGGCCCCCGCCTTCGATCTGACTGCGGCTCCGCCGACCGTGGAGACCGCTCCATCTACAACGGGTTCCACCGTTTCCTTATCCGTCCAGAGTCCGGAACCGTCGATCGTGGAGCAGAAAGCGGACAGTACCTTCCGGTTGGCAAGCCAGCAGGTTCCTCCTCCAGCTCAACTTGTCCGACAGACCCTCCACGCTGACTCGCCTGTGTCGGCAGAGCCGGCAAAAGGTGCGAGCCCTTCACTCGCAGCGGAGCCTGTGGCCGCAGTGCCGACTGCGACTGGAATTGATGCGGAGACCCGGTACGCTCTCGGCGCTGCCTACAAAGACATGGGGTTGCTGGAGGAAGCGAAAGAAGAATTCTTTGGATCCATGAAGGATGTGGCGTTCTTCGTCGATTCCTGCCTCATGCTTGCACTGTGCTTGAAGGAGCAGAATCAATCAGATCATGCCATCCAGCTATTGGAAAAGGTCGTGACTGATTCCCGTTGTCGGGGTGGGAATGCGCAGATCGTCCGATACGAACTGGGGCTCCTTTACGAAAAAGTGTCGGCACGCGATCGGGCCATCGCCATGTACCAGTCGATTCCGTCCTTTCACGATGTCCCCCAACGCCTTGAGGCGTTATGTTCAGAGAACTCCAGCGGTTCGTCTTCCTCTGCCTTTCAGACTCAATCTCCCAGATACGCCGATCTCTAGCCTGCATGATTCGTGTTCTCCCCTACATCCCAGCGGCCGTTGTGACGGTGACCATCGCGCCCGTTCGTCGTTCGTGAAGCGTCTTTCGTAGCGCGTATGTCGTGAAGAATGATGAACGGGTAGCGCGAGGCTCTTCCTTCATGCGTCACGCTTTTCGAACGTGACGTCAGGCCACCCGATTCGGCGCCGGTCTTCCGTTGAGCACCGCATCGATGTTCTCCAGGCAGATCATCCCCATTCGAACTCTGGTCGCCAATGTAGCAGACCCGAGATGGGGGAGCAGCACGACCTGGCGAAGCGAAGCCAAGCCGGGATCGAGCAGAGGTTCGCGTTCATAGACGTCTAGTCCGGCTCCTGCGAGTCGTCCTTGTTGTAAAGCTTCGACGAGTGCCGTTTCATCAACCACGGGCCCGCGCGATACGTTGATCAGGATGCTCGTTGGTTTCATGAGTGCGAGCTGCGTTGGTCCGATACAATGCGTCGTGAGGGGCGTCAACGGAACATGTAGGCTGACGATGTCCGATTCCGCCAGCACCTGTTCAAGCTTTCGATGGGTCCAACCCTCCAGGGTCGGATTCATCTCAGGGGGTTGCCGAGAGTAATAGAGGACCTGCATCCGAAATCCCCTTGCGCGTTCCGCCACCGCGCGCCCGATGCGTCCCATACCGATTACGCCGAGCGTGCGGCCGGAAACATCGAGACCTAGAAGTTGAGTCGGCGTCATCCCCTGCCAATTTCCCGAACGGACCAGTGCATCGCCCTCCACAACACGGCGCGCTACCGAGAGAATGAGCGCCCACGTCAGATCGGCCGTCGCATCCGTCAAGACATCGGGCGTATTGGTCACCACGATATGGTTGCGTGCCGCGGCCTGAAGATCGATATTGTTATACCCCACCGCATAATTCGCCAAGACTTTGAGGCGTGCCTGCGCCAAGGTGAGTTCAGTGACGGGTTCAGTGAGGGTACAGATGGCGGCATCGGCCGCGCTGAGACCTGCGCGGAGTTGGCTTTCAGTGGGTATCCTATCTTCCGGCGCGTTGATTAGGCGAAACCGTCCTCTGATCGCAGTCATCACCGGAGCGGGGAGTAGCCGCGACACGTACAAGGCAGGAAGGGTCATGGGTGTTCCCAATGGGTCGTACGAATCTTACCGGATCATCCGAGCGGCCACAATCGTCTTGTATGCGGTCACGAAGGGATACACAGTGATGCTCCACCGAGGCTTCACAATGGCCGCCGTTCTTATCTATCCGACGTGGCGTGCGAGATACGCGATACCGCGATGCGGCCGCGGCTAGTTTCGAGACGCAAAGAATCATGACGCGCGCACGGTGCGACGAAGAACGCGCACCACGTCCGTCCACGCCTGCGAGATGTGAGATGTGAGCGGGCAGTGTCCCATCAGGCGCCCACTGTCTGCCGCGTGTCGCGAGAACCAGACTGGCAGGCATTTTGAACATCCTGCTACAATGCGCCTCGCTCGGTCATCATACACAATGCCCCTCATTCTTCCCCAGAAGTCCAGTACGGTTGCCGCGGATTTGCGGCACCTGCTTGGCAGTGAGAAGGTCAAGAACGACGCGCCCTCGCTGACGGCCTATGCGGTCGATGCCAGCATCTATCGAATGACGCCGCAGGCAATCACGCTTATCGAATCGGAAGCCGATATTCAAACCGTAATTCGCTATGCGGTAACGCACGGCATTCCGCTGACCCCGCGCGCCGCAGGCACGAACCTCACCGGATCGGCCGTCGGATCAGGGATCATCCTCGATGTCTCGCGGATGAACCGCATCATGGAGGTCAACCCTGAGGAGCAATGGGCCCGGGTTCAACCGGGTATTGTCCTCGCCGAACTCAACAAACAGCTCGCAAAATACACCTTGATGTTCGGACCGGACCCTTCCAGCGGAGACATGTGCAGACTAGGGGGCATGCTGGCCAACAATTCCTCCGGTCCCCATACGCTCCGCTACGGGGCGGTGAAGGACAACGTGCACAGCCTCCGTATCTGTCTGCAATCAGGGGAATGGCTCGATGCCGGCGCATACGATCTGGTTGATCCCGCGTGTGAACGAACATTGTCGGCACACCCGGCGCTCCGCCAAGTCCTGACGTTGGCGCGAGAGTACAAGAATCTTATTCAGAGCAAACGACCCTTCGTCAGTAAGAACAGCTGCGGCTACAATCTCTTTGGCCTCGCGGATGGCCTGGATCGGGATCTGTTCGATCTGCCCAAGTTGTTCGTTGGGAGCGAAGGCACGCTTGGGGTGATCAGCGAAGCCAAGATACGGCTTGCCGTCAAGCCCGCGACCACATTGACGGCCATGATCCACTTCCGTCATCTGGAGGAAGTCGGCCAAGCGGTGCCGCAGCTCCTTGCGCTCAAGCCCAGCGCGTTGGAGGTTATGGATGCCAACACGTTGGATCTGATCGGCCGCCGTCGGCATGGCATCCCCGAAGACTCGGCCGCAACTTTACTTGCCGAGCTGGAGGGGATGCCCGGGGAGACAGGTCTGAAACTGCGCGCCGATGAAATGGCGACGATTTGTAGGCGATATCGAATGGCCGGTGAGCTGACTCTCGCCTTCGATCCGGAGCAGCGCGATCAATTATGGAGGGCCCGCAAGGCACTCTATCCCACGCTGTACCGGTTCGATCCGCGCAAAAAACCGATCAACTTCGTGGATGATGTGGTGGTCGGCGCGGATCGCATCAGCGAACTCATCCGGTATCTGGAAGAGTTCTTCGGAGGGCAAAAGACGCCTGTCGCAATCTTCGGCCATATCGGCAACGGTAATGCTCATATTCTGCCGCTCCTCGACGTCAACGACCGTCGGGATTTCGACAAGATGGTGAAGGCCTATCATGAAGTGCACGACACGGTACTGAACCGGTTCGGCGGATCGATCTGCGGTGAACATGGCGATGGCCGGATCAGGGCCGAGTATGTACGGAAGATGTTCGGCGAAGAACTCTATCGTCTGTTCGTTGAAATCAAACACCTGTTGGATCCGACAGGCGTTCTGAATCCCGGCATCAAGATCAGTGAGACGTCGTTCACCGAACACATCGACTATACGAGGCTATCAAAATCCTGCGCCACCTGTGCGAAATGCAATTCGGTCTGCCCGGTGTACGATGTCTTTCAATCGGAAGACATGAGTTCGCGCGGATGGTTCGAGATCGTCACGGCCAAGGACTATAGCTACCTGGATTCTAAGCGGGTGGTGGAGGCCTGTCTGAATTGCAAGTCGTGCCGCCAGATCTGTCCGGCCGGCGTCGATGTCTCGGATCTGATCTTAAAGCGGAGGGCCGAGCATCCCAATCAGGCCGCCGGCTGGTTGTTCAAGCTGCAGGCCCATCCTAGAATATTTGAACCGATCCTTAAACTCCTCGCCAAAACGCAGCCATGGTGGGGTCGACCGGCGCCTCGCCGCTGGCTAGCGCGTCTGGCGCAACCGTTCCTCAGCAGGCTTGCCGACACGGCGAAACTGCCGTCTGAAATGACCCTGCCGAAACTGGCCACCAGACATCTTCGCGACCGGCATCCGGAACTGGTCGAACGGGCTTCATCCCCCCATCCGGGAGGAGTGGCCTATTTCCATGGTTGCGCCGCCAATTACTTCGACGATGGGGTCGGGGATGCGGTGATCAGCGTACTCAGGAAACACGGGGTTGAACCGGCCCTGCCCCCGCAACGGTGTTCCGGCACGCCGATCGAAACCTATGGGCACGTCGACATCGTCAAGCAACATGCGCGGTTCAATCTCCAATCATTCGCAACATACGACACGGTCGTGACCGGATGCGCGTCGTGCCATCTGATGCTAAAGGATTACGTGAAGTTGTTTCAGGGCGAGCCGGAGCAGGGAACGGCGGAACGATTGGCAAAAAGGGTCGTGCATATCGTGGAATTCGTCGCCCGCGCCACCAATAAGCCAGCCACGGCGCCAGCCGGACGGGACACGCATCGCGTGACCTACCATTCGTCCTGCCATCTGCGGGTGGCGGGGGTGACGAAAGAGCCCAGAAAAATCCTGTCGGAATTGCCGGGGGTGGACTATGTCGAAATGCAGGATGCCGACCGTTGCGCCGGCGGGGCCGGAACATATCTCGTCAAAGACTACGAGACGTCGCAACGGATCTTTGAACGGAAACGGAAGGCGATCGAGCAGACCGGGGCGGATACGGTTGCGACAAGCTGTCCCGCCTGCATGATCCGGCTGCGGAACGGGTCGCCTCTAGGCGTCGCGGTGAAACATGTTGCCCAGGTTTTGCAGGAGGCGTATGAAGCCGCAGATCAGGTACAAAGAGGTCGGCCCAACGCATGAGCAGCGCATTTCGCTTCCGCAAGGTCGACCTCCTATTTGTCGCAGCGGCTCTGGCTGTGGTGGTGGGCGTGACGTTACTTCCGAGCCCGCGCGATCGCAATCCGAAGATCCCGGCTGGCGCCGAGCATCGGACGTTGACCGTTGAGAAGGATTGTTTAAATTGTCATGTGGCCGCGGGGAGCCGACCGCTGCCCGTCCAACACCCAAAGCGGCAGGACTGTTTCCGTTGCCATGCGCGACAATAGAGGATGACGATAATCTGAGAGGAGAGGATGATTCCATGGTAACCGTGCTGATCTTGGGACTGACCTTGCGTGATGCTGTCGGAGAGCCCGACATGGAACTCGAGGTCAAAGGAGATACGACGGTCAAGCAACTGCTCGATGCGAATCAAGACCGGTTGAGTGCGCTGATGGCGTTCATCGACAAGGGGGAAGTGCTGGTGACGGTGAACAAGAAGATCGGCGCCCTCACGTCAGTGGTGAAGGATGGTGATACGGTGAAGTTCGCGCACCAGTCGAATCAGAGTTTTGAGGGCGCCCGTTGGCACAACCCCTAGCCAGATGTTGAAAATGGCCGCCGCCGTTGGTCTCGTAGGACACGGCCGCCTCACCAGCTCGGCGGCTCTGTAAATGGGTCAAGACACGGGGCGCGTACAAGACGGCCGGCTCACTCTCGCCGGCGCGCGCAAACGTGGTGCTCTTTATCCATCGCACCGTGCCCCTCATGATTCTTTGCGTCGCAGACCTCGCCGTGGGCACAAGCAGGGCGTGCTTCTTGATCGCGCCGTGCAC
>JBEVJJ010000021.1:0-6233 GCA_040510255.1 Nitrospiraceae bacterium
CGAATGATTGATATTTCGAAGTTATTAACGTTTGCCGTTCATCAAGGGGCGTCCGATTGCCATATCAGCTCCGGCGAACCCCCAATGATCCGTCTCCACGGTGACCTCAAGAAGCTGGACCACCCTCCCTTAAGTCAGGATGAAACCCACGCGCTGATTTACGACATGATGAGCGATGTCCAGCGAAAGTACTTCGAGGACCATCGTGAATGCGACTTCTCGTTCGATTTGGGCGATATTGCGCGCTTTCGCGTCAACGTATTCATTCAGGGCCGTGGCCTTGGAGCGGTTTTCCGAACGATTCCCACGGAGATACTCCCGTTGGAGAAACTCGGCATGCCCCCGATCCTTCGGCAACTCTGTGACCGGGAAAAAGGCTTGATTCTGGTCACGGGCCCAACTGGATCCGGAAAATCCACCACGCTCGCCGCAATGATCGATTATCTGAATAATACGTATGAAGGGCATATCCTCACGATTGAAGACCCGGTCGAGTTCGTGCACAAATCAAAAAAATGCCTGGTCAATCAGCGCGAGCTGGGCGTGCATACACTATCGTTTGCCAATGCGTTGCGGGCAGCCCTGCGCGAAGACCCTGATATTGTGCTCGTCGGTGAAATGCGGGATCTCGAAACGATTCAACTAGCTTTGACGGCAGCCGAAACCGGTCACCTCGTCTTTGCCACGCTGCACACGTCGAGCGCACCAAAGACCGTGGATCGCATCATCGATGCGTTTCCTCCCAACCAGCAGGCGCAGGTTCGGGCCCAGCTTTCTGAGACGCTCGAAGCCGTGCTGACGCAAACCTTGCTCAAGAAAAAGAATGGCGGGCGCGTCGCCGCCGTTGAAATCATGATGGGTACGACCGCAGTGCGCAACCTCATTCGCGAAGCCAAGCTCCACCAGATTCCTGGCGTCATGCAAGCCAGCCAGAAAGACGGCATGCAAACGATGGATATGGCGCTCGTCGAACTTGCGAGCCGGGGTATTGTGACCAAAGCTGAAGCGCAGTCTAGAAGTATGAATCCGAATCTGTTCGGAATGGCCAGTGGAAGCGCTGCCTGAAGCGGCTGACGACAATCCTGATCGTTCACGACACGCCACAACGAGGATCACCATGGATGTTCGAACTCTCTTGGAAGTGATGGTCAAACAGGAAGCATCGGACCTCTACCTCACGGTGGACGCGCCACCTGTCTATCGGATTCATGGCTCCACCCACCGCACCGACGCACCCCCGTTCACCAACGAGCAACTCGAGTCGCTGGCCCTCGCGATGATGCGCGGCCAGCAACGAGGCGAATTCGAAGAGAAAATGGAAATGAATCTGGCCCTGTACTACAAGGATCTCGGCCGTTTCCGGGTCAATGTGTTTCGTCAGAAGGGAAATGTCGGACTGGTATTTCGACACATCAAAGCCGAGATCATGACCGTCGAGCAACTGGAATTACCCCCCACGATTAAAGATATTGCGATGACCAAGCGCGGACTGGTACTCGTCGTGGGCGCGACAGGATCAGGGAAATCGACGACGCTGGCCGCCATGATCGATCATCGCAACAGCATCCATGCAGGCCACATCATCAGCGTCGAAGATCCCATCGAGTTCGTCCACCATCACAAGAAATCGATAGTGACACAGCGGGAGGTGGGGTTCGACACCCACTCATTCGGCAATGCGTTGAAAAACACGCTGCGACAAGCGCCTGATGTGATTCTGATCGGAGAAGTTCGGGATACGGAAACGATGGAGGCAGCAATTACCTTTGCCGAGACCGGCCATCTTTGCCTCGGCACCTTGCACTCAAACAATGCGAATCAGGCGATCGAGCGCATCATGAACTTCTTCCCTGTCGAACGCCATGCGCAGATCTATCTGCAGCTCAGCCTCAATCTCCGTGCGGTCATCTCCCAACGCCTCATCCCTTCCATGGACGGACGTCGCGTGCCGGCGCTCGAAATCATGTTGGATACGCCGCGCATCAAGGATCTGGTCAAAAAGGCCGAAATCGATACCCTCAAAGAGGCCATGGAACAGGGAATCGATGAAGGGTGTCAAACATTTGATCACGTGCTGTTTCAACTCTATAAAGCCGGAAAGATCACCATCGAGCAGGCACTGATCAATGCCGACAGTGCTAATAATCTTCGTCTCAAGATCAAACTGGAAGGCTTGAAAGGAGATGACGCAGTGAACGCGCTCCTCGATAAGGAAAAGAAGGACGAGCGAGGGTTTCAAATCCAAGGAGGACAAACCGGCCAGAGTACCCTTCGCAACCGATAGATATCTCTCCCCTTGCCGATCAATCTCACCCCGCCCACTGGAGGGCTCATCTCGGTAGCCGATCCGAATCCTCTGCAAGCTGTTCAAGATACGAGGACATGTGATCCAAGGCCCCTGCGCTCAGCTTGCTTCCGTACCAATCAGGCATGGTCTTGTCCGGATAACCAGGCACAACATACTCACCCGGCGAAACGATCGACTCCACAATGTATTCCCGAACCGTTTTGGCTCGGCCCGTATACGCGGAGTCCGCCAGTCGTTTGACCCCATTCGTACCGAGCAAGAGAGGAGGACCAACCCGCCCGGTGGCCCCGATAATTCCTGGGATCGTGTGGCATACCGGGCAGCCTGCTCGCGCAAATTGCTCCTGGATGGATTCTTCACCGGTGACAAGTGGAACCATCTTGGAGTCTAAATGAGGCAGGTCGGTCACGAATTCTCGGTTGCTCGGCGAACGGCTGGAAGCCCCATGCCAGACTGAGGCTGCCGCAATAAGAAAGACCATCGCAGCAATGGCAGCCATCCATGCCTTTTCATTGTGGTTGGAAGGAGGAGATGTGGAGCCAGGCCCAGGGCATGTCACAAGATTAGGGGGATGAGGCAAAGCAGCAACGTGTCAGACAGACTTCCATTTGATTGTGCACCCGATCGCATGGGTGTACGCCTCGTCCGGTGCAGATCCCGAGAGCAGGCGCTCGACGGCATCGCGCGCATAGGATCGGGTGACCTGCTGCGGCTTCTGCCATTGATCATCAAACTTACCCGAGTACCGCACCTGACGAAGGTTATCGAGAATAAACAGTTGAGGCGTATGCGTGGCGCCATAAGCCCGCGCGATGGATTGAGAGTCATCCCGAAGATAGAGAAAGTTGAATCCCTTCTCCTTGGCACGTATTTTCATCTCTTCGAAACTATCTTCCGGATACTGGTATGCATCATTGGAATTGATCGCTACCAGTCTCAGACGCCCCTCGTACTCCCGCTGCATCGCGATCATTCTATCTTCGTAAGCTTGTACGTAGGGACAATGATTGCACGAAAACACGATGAGGAGGATGGGATAGTCGTTGAGGTCTGACAGAGCCCAGGCCTTGCCGTCCACTCCGGGTAGCGAGAACTGAGGAGCCTTATCACCGATATGCAGCGTTGCACTGACTTTCCCCTGGTCCTGTGTCATCGAATCATTTCCAGCGCCGTATCTCCGCCATCGGCATCCTATTCCTTTTTGGGCGCAGCCATGGCACAGCGAAACCCAATCGTGCGATCTTGAAACTCCGGCTCTGCCGAAAAGCGCGCCGTCACGCGAATTGCCGATGGAAGATCGGCCCATGACCCTCCACGGATGACTTTTTTTTCCCCAGAAGCCGGGCCTGTCGGATTCTTATCTGCACTCTTGGGATAGTATTCGCGATCGTACCAATCGGCCACCCATTCAGCCGCATTTCCAGCCATATGATTCAGACCATATGGACTTTTCCCCCCCTCCTTCAGTCCATGTCTTACACTCATGCCCTCAAGACCCGCCCCGACTGGCACCAACGTCACTGCTTCGCTGACCCACACCCCCCGATTGTAATTGGCAATATCGACAAATGGCTGCATTTGACCCCAGGGAAACCGACGACCATCGGTACCCCGTGCCGCCTTCTCCCATTCCGCTTCTGTGGGTAAACGTTTACCGGTCCATTTGCAATAGGCTGCGGCCCCTTCCCAGTTCATACCGATCGCAGGACGGTCCCCAACCGTAGTGGCGGCTTCATCGTCCCATGTAGATGGCGAATCGTATTTCGCCCCTTCGAGAAACTTCTGGTAGGCGCTCATCGTCACTTCGTACTGATCGATCAGGTATGGATCCAAGGTCACCTGATGCTCGGGCCGCTCATTTGGCAGTCCATCATTGCTCCCCATCGTAAACGGTCCGCCAGGGATCAAGATCATGGGGACACCGTCTTTCCCTTTGACAACATCTGGTGAGGTATTTTGACCATCTGATTTTGCGGGAGGCTCGGCCGCATGACCCGCCAGCGTACTCAAACAGATCAAAGCCGCTAAACAGAGCATTCTCATGACGGCCTCCCGCACAACGCACAGGTGAAGTATGAACGCGTATGACCACCACAAAGTGTAACTTCCACTTGGAAGAAACTCAACCGTCTCCCGGGCTGGCTGGGCCTGCCGAACGCCATATGATCTTGATCGGTTCAACACGATCGTATTGCTCTTGTTCTCTGATGACATCACCTCACGAGTCCCGCTCGCGGCAACCACTCATGAAAGAATTGGTGAGCGAAGAGGCGTGTCCTGATAATTTGTTATGGCACCCCACCAGGCGGATCGGTAAACCGGGTTGGTTTCGTGAAGTGATCCCAGGTCGTCACTCGTCCTTCTTCGAAATACACACGAAAGTCGGCCGTCACACAGGCATCTCTTCCAATCGGAGGATAGAGCCATACCTTCACTGGTCTTCCCTGATACTCGATCTCCTTTTTACAAACCGGGGTACCGAGCGACAGGAATACCTGATCCTCGTTCATATTCCGCATAAGGCTGCCCCGGTCGATCGCCCGCCGGACCGCTTCAGAATAGGAGGGGTACTGCTCCCTCATCATTCGGTGCCGTTCCGAGTCACATCCAGCTGGAACCATAGCCAACATGAACATGCTGCTCAGAAGCACAACTCGAACCATTGCGATGAACGTCACGTTCTCCAGCGAACTGATAGGAATAGGATGAGGCGAAATCATGGGAGGGTTCGGATCCGCTTCCACCGTCATCAAATCAATACTCATTGTGACCAATTCCTTCGCCCTTTACACAGATGGGTCAGTAGAATATCGTGGCGGTCCCAAATCGTCCACAATTGATCTTCAGACGCGCCTACCGCTTCTTTCCGACCCGAAGCAAACTGCGTTCGGATGCTTCTTTAGCAATACCGAAGATGTGACGTGCCTAACAGGCATGTCAGGTCAACCTAAAGCAGCAAGATCCTGAATGGAATCGATAGGGCCGGATTTGTGTACGGGACACGTCAGCCCTGGTCGGCCCGACTCACCACACCACGACGGTTGCAAAAGCCCGACAAGCGCCACAACGGTGAAGTTTAGCCAATACCAATCAGTCCTCATCGTAAACCCGGCCGTTACAGTGGTCGCTCAAAGAGGTTGCGTAGAACTCAACGACCTTGCACGATGGCGTGATGGTAGCGCAGAGCACGAGCGGTACAGCGCGGAAGGTGATGGAAGAAGCTTTCGAGAGTGCGGCCGGTGCAAAGCCAGTGATCAAGAGAACGAAGTGCGACCTGCTGAGAGTCGAGTGAGTGGCTTCTACCTCGGGTCTCGGGGTTTATCGTTCTGATAGATTGATCCCGGCTACTTGTCGATCAGCGCCATGTGTTCCGAGGAGAGGCGAGCCCTATGCACGGTTAATTTTGAGAACCCACTTTCGATCTCATGCAGATCATCCGGCGTCAACTGAACAATGACCGCTCCAAGGTGTTCCTCCAGATGCTCAAGTTACGGGTTCCGGGAATCAGAACGGCCGAGGCCGACGCGCTCACGGTAACGGTAGACGGTGGAGTGGTGTACATTAAGAACAGACATAGTCGGGAATCTCGCCATCCGGAATCTCATCGGTCCAGACCCTAAAGCTCTCCAACGTGTTGGGGCCGAACGTCGTGGCGATCGCGACATCGGACGCGTCGCGGCCTCGCGCCATCAGAATGCGACCCGCGCGCGGCACATTGTTGCGCGGGTCGACAATGTGCCAGCGGCCCCCGATCCAGACCTCGATCCAGGCCGCGAAATCCATCACGCTGACAGGAGGTGGCATGCCGATATCGCTCAGATAGCCGGTGCAGTAGCGGGCCGGAATATTCATGCAGCGGCAAAAGGCGATGGCGAGATGCGCGTAGTCGCGGCAGACGCCGGTCCGTTCGTTGAACGCCTCCGCG
>JBEVJJ010000022.1:0-8549 GCA_040510255.1 Nitrospiraceae bacterium
TCACCGACAAATCGAATCGACTCGAGGACGTCCAGATCTGCAGCCAGTTGCTGAAGCCGGCCCTTGTAGGCAAGATCCGCAAAGTAATCGGTAAACACGACGATCACGTTGGGAATGGTTCGTTGCAATCTCGGAAGGGCTTGGATGATGTACTCATGGTTGTAGAGAGGCTGGAGGAGCCTGGGGCTGAACACGACCGGCTGGTCAGCCTGAATCTCCCAACGGCGGCGTAATGACGCGGTATCAAGGTTCGGCCTGAACCGTTGAAGGTTGACTCCCCATCCTACGCGCACAATTGACCGCACATCAGGCACGAGCGCTCGCACTTCCTCTTCCATATAGGACGAGTGCGTCGTCACGAGATCCGCCCATCGCAGTAAGCGGCCGGTCAACCCTTTGCTGTACCACTCTCGATAGGCTCCCTGGTCAGGCAGCACATCGCTGCCCCATGGAGTGACGACGCAAGGGCGCGGCAGGTCGGCGAGAAGGCCCCATGGCAGGCCTCGCAGATAATGGATGTGGACGAGATCTGGTTGTAACTCACGGATGCACCGAATCATCTTTAGGACGGATACGATGCGACCGATTTTCCTCGGCCCGCAGCTTGTCGTGAGATTGATCTGCTCAAACTTAGCTGCCTGGGCTGGCACAGCAGGCTCTACCGTCATGACGGTACATTGATGTCCACGAGTAGCAAACCATTCCGTCCAGCGTCGGAGACTAATGGATGCGGCCGGACCAACAAAACACAACTTCAGGCGGGTCATATTCGACGCTGTTCTTGGTTCAGTGAGGGTTAGAGAATGCCAAGGAGACAAGCAATTCTTGCAACTGTGAAACCGATCGCTCGAGACTATGGTATTCGACACCATAGGTCCTCGCCCGTCGGGCGTAGTCCTCGTACAATCGATCATCGAGACTGAGTCTGCGCACCGACAAGACAAGCTGATCAAATGACCCCTCGGCGCAAAAACCGATTCGCTGATCGGTCAATATGCGGTCCGGATTAACGGTCCATGACACGATCGGCACGCCGGAGAGCGTCGCCTGCACAAAGGTATTGGGAAAGCCCTCGTAGGCAGAGGTATTCACGAATACCCTCGCCGTTGCGAACAGTTCATCCATCCGATGGAGAGGAAGGTTGGGCTCGAACGAGAGATTGGGCAATCCGCGGGCACGACTGCAGATGGATTCCCACAGTTCCGTCTGTGTTGAATCCCGCATCCCCACCATCACATGAGTCTGCTCAGGACATCGCTCGACGAGGTCGAGAAACAACCGCGGCTGCTTCAACGGATGGATTCTGCCGGCCCATAGAACCGATCTCCGCTTCACAGAACTCATGGGCGGAATTGGATGGGCCGTGCGAATAACAATACCGTGCCGTCTATACCCATGGTGGAGTGCAGCCTGCTGATCCTCGGTTCGACAAATTACAGCCCGAGCATGCCGCATCCCGAAGGGATACAGCCATTTCAACGGTCCTGAGACGCTACCGTAAGGCAGGGTCAGGTCGACGCTCGATGCGATGACGTAAATGAAATGACGACGCAACAGCCGGCAAATGAGAGCATAGGCGCCGACTTCAACGCCGGCGCCGGCATGAATATACACGTCCGCGTCTATGTCCCTGAACTGCGCCCACATCTCCCACAGCGCAGCCATGTATCCCGTGTACCTTCGAACGGCAAAGGAACCACTGACGATGGCGTCCATGGACTCCTCTGTCAGTCGTCCCCTGGTCCGACGGGCAATGAGCCTCAGCCCCTCGATGGATTCGGTGAACGGTTCTCCATCTACGGTCGTCAACACTGAAACGTCAAATCCCGGAACGCGCGCGAGCGCACGAGCCGACAGATAGGATTGGACTTCGGCTCCTCCGAACGGAACTTTGGCTTCCGGATGATACAATCCGTATCCAAGCGGGGAGACAAAGCAGATCCTGAGGGACCTGGACTCTCTATTCATCGGTTTCGGCCCGCGTCCGGACGATGGCTTGACGAGAGGGGTAGCCAAGGGTTCCTCACAGGGCATGACCGCTTTACGCATCATGCGCACCGATCCAGACGGGAACCTTGCAGAATCGTCTTCAGCAGAGAACCGACACGATGGTGATACGTATGCTCTTCCATGACATATTCATAGGCCCGGTTGACCAAGGTCGTCCGATAATCGACATCCGTGAATTGGCGCACGGCCTCCTCGACATTGGAAAAGTCTTTCTTGATACTGATGAAATGTTCATCCGCTGTAAGGATGCCGTTGTAGGAGCCTTCCAGCAGGAGTTGACAGGTCTTTGTCCCGATGGGCTCGAAGTGGCGTGATGAAATCGCTTTTCCGGAAATGGGATTCGGATAAGGCTTGAAAAAGCGCTCATCGATCTGCGTGAAGGTTGCGGCCGGATGGTCGGCCATGTAGGTGATGACGGCCTGGCGCGTGTGATCATCCCGTTCCAGGAAATGGGTTCCGGATTCCGCTCCCATGATCCCCTTGCAGCGATTCAGAAATTCGTTCCACTGTTCACGTGGATGGCGGACGAAGGCGATATCCTTCGTCAGCCCCCATCTCGCCGCCTGACAGTCAAAGTATTCGAGAATGCTCGTGCGCTCGATGTCACCCAAGGCATACGCACTCGCATAGATGTCCCCGCGAAATCCGATATCGATGGCCCGCGCGCCTGTTTCCGGCTGGTAAATACGGGGATTGAGGGCCGCCGGAGCCGGCAGGACAACCGAATGGTTGCATTGGGCATACAACCATTCGGCGGACGTCAGGGGAAGTTGCGACGCGATATAGTCTGCCGATACCACCCGCGCGAAAGCGATCTTTTCCTTCATGTTGTGGTATTCGTTCCCGTAGAACACGAGCATGGCCCCTTTGCGTGATCGAAAACGTTCCCGTGCCACACGCAACAGCCGGAGATGGTCCCACGCTGCCGAGTGCAGGATAATGCTGAGCGGGTACTTCTTCAGCTTGCGGAGCCCCGTTGCGTATTCCATCAAGTTGTTGACGTTGCACCATTCCACATCGAGTAGAGGGCACTCGGTGAAGGCATCCTTCCAATCCATGACATACGACAACACCCGGAACTCCTCGTGAATGATGGAGCGGATCCCCGGCAGATTCCGCCAGTTCGAGGGGATTTTGCCCGGATTCAGCTTGAGGGCTCCCGCAAACGTATCCCGAAGGATCGCTCGCCATTGCGTTTCTCCTCGGGCATAGAAGCCGACTGCGCGTATGCGATCTTTCACAAGATCTCTCTCAAGCAGGGCGAGTCGCGATAACGACGAGCGGGGATATGAGCAGATACGCCAGGCGTCGGCCCAGACGGTTCGCGACGGCCATGTTCCGGATCATCCGCTTCAGCGGCCCAACGGTGGTCATATCGAGGCAATCAAATCGATCACGAACGATGAGCCCGTGCGCCTGAAAAAATCGCTCGAGCTGAAAAAATGAAAACCAGTGCAGAGCCGGACAGGATGTGTAGTTGGCAAGAGCCGGCACAGACCCTCGGGCCAAGCGCACAACGATCGCCTGCAACGCCCGCGGCCACCAGCTATACATGGGCAGCCATCGGAACTCTCCCTGCCTCGGGCAGAGAACATTGGTCGTTTCCACCCATAACAACCCTCCGGGAGCCAATACTCTGACCCACTCGCTCAGGCAACGCTCCCAATCGTCGACATGCTCAAGAAGTGAGTTGGCGTAGATGATATCGAATGAGCCGGTGCGGAAGGGCAAGCGATCACCGCTGGCCACATGGTATCGAATTGAGAAATTCCGCTCCTTCGCGCGTCGGACAGCGTGCGCAATTTGGTCGAGGTCCACATCTACTGCCGTAACGTCCAGCCCACGCGCATGCCAGAATTCCGAATACACTCCGATACCGCACCCCACATCAAGCAGGCTGGCATCGCCGTGCCACGTGCCGGCGCGCCGCATCTCTGTGGCGATGGTGTCGTAATGTTTAGCCAGAATCTCGGCCTTGTGTTCTCGCGTGATCGTCCGGCGTACATGATCGAGAAATCGTTGGGGGCTTCCCGAGACCGTCACCTGTCACCTGCGATCGGATGTGGCGTTGCTGATGAGATTCAGGCTGCCATTCGCCCTGAATGTTTCTGAATGCATCGCTCGATGAGCGGTAGATTGTCGTTCGTCCAGCGGATGGTTTCCTTCAATCCTCGCTCGAGCAAGACCGAAGCTGCAAAACCCAGCTGACGTAAGGACTTTTCGGTGCTGCCGACGCGTTTTCCAGCATGATCCCATGCTCGTCGCGGTAGGTATTCGATGGGAACGGGATTCTTCGTCATCCGATTGATCATCGTTGCCAAATCGCCAATGCAAGTCTCCACGCCACTGGCCAAGTTGTATACGTCGCCGGGTTTTCCGTCCGTCGCGCATAACAACAGCCCGCGCACAATGTCGTCGACATGGATAAAATCTCTGCTGGCACGGCCTTCATTCTCCACGAGAAGCGGCAGGCGCCTGAGAGCACGATAGATGAACGTGGGTGTCACATTCCGCCAGACGGTCGCGGCTGTTCCCCTCCAGTATCCCGCTCCCAAAATTTCCCCGGGTCCGTAGACATTCTGAAATCTGGCGCGCACGGTCGGCACTTTGTGCTGTTTCCAATAGTAGACCGAATGGAGTTCGCCGACGAGCTTCGAAATTTGATATGGGCTGTCCAGTTCGGTGGGAATCGGCCCGTCCTCCCCGACCGGTTCCGGCTTGTCGAATGTGTGCGGAGCCAGGGTGCAGCCGGAGGCGGAATAGATGACCTTCTTGACCGTTCGAAATGACTTGATGTGTTCGTAGAGTCGCAGGGTGGTGATCAAGTTATGATCGTGATCAGCCAGCGGGTCCGCGATCGAATTCTGGTTCCCGTGAAATGTGGCCAGATGAAATATGTAGTCGAATTCATCTTTCAGCCGTTTAAGAAGTCCCTCGTCGGCAATAGACCCTAGGTCCAGGGTGATGCGAGGGTCCAATGGCAAATTCTCCCGCTCGGACGAAAGCAGATTGTCGACGACGAGCACCGATCGACACTCCAAGGCCAAGGCATGACGAACAAGGTTGCTTCCGACAAATCCGGCGCCCCCCACGACCAACAATCGCTGATCTTGCATAGTCCGGCTTACTCCATGTCCATCCCGTCGCTTACGCAACTGATCGCTTCGTCTCGACCGGTTTCAGGTGGGTGAACGTCCGCTGAATGCCGTATTTCTTATACCAGGCGACAGCCGCAGCCACACCAGACTCCAGCGGTGTGTGAGCTTTCCAGTTGAAGTCATTTTCCGTTCTGGAAGGATCCAACAGAATCGTGAACACATCATCGGCGCTTCGCGGACGTACTTCGACGTCCCTCTCAAGCGTGATGCCAAGGGCCTTGGTCGTAGCATCGAACAGGTCCTTGATCGCGAAGTCTGACCCGGAGGAGATATGATAGGTTCCCCCACCGCCCTTTCCGTCGATCGCCATGAGCACCACGGCTATCAGGTCGTCGATAAAGATGAAATCACGGCGTGTGTCCATGACAAAGCAGGGCTTCTGAGCGGTGAGACGGTGATAAAATGTCGGCAAGGGTCCGCTTAGATTACGCGGCCCATAGGCATTCGCCAGCCGAAACGAGGTCCAATTCAGACCACTCAACATGACGTATTGTTCACCACTGGTCTTACTGATGGCATAACTGCTGCCCTCCGGACGAACCGCATGGGTAAGCGTAATCGGTTGCTCCAATGGCTTGAGGCCATAACACAATGCGGTTTGAAAGTAGATCAGGCGCTCGACATGCCTTTGCCTGCTGGCGTTGATCACATTGGCAGTCCCCACGACGTTGGTCAGCGCATCCTCCGTCCAGTCGTTCGGATCCTTGTATGACGCCGCGGCATGCACCACAATATCCGGCCGAAATTCCTCGAAGGCCTTGCTGACCAGCCTCGGATCCGCAATCGTCCCTTCCACCACCGTCAGGAACCGGTGCGAGGCCAGGTTGTCACGACGCCCCGTGGCATAATTGTCGATGACGAGCACTTCATCGCCTCGAGCCACCAGTCGGTCCGCGAGATGCGACCCGATAAACCCCGCACCACCCGTAATCAAAACTTTCATCGCGTAACCTCCACATTGATCAATTGCTTAAACGAGCCTATGCGATCATGGAAAGCCTGTTGCCACAATTCGAGCGACAATAAACCCCAAATCTTTCGTCCATATCGTGCTTCCTTGTGTAGACTTTCAACCACCTTCCGATTGTCGATCAGATCACGCGTTAAAGCCTTTTGCGACGAAAAGATATCGCACACGAATTCCTGAACCACGTCCGAATGGCTCAACCATTCCTGGAGAGGAACCGGGAATCCCATCTTATCGGTCCGGTTGAGAATCGAGGGCGGGAGCGCTGGGCGCATTGCATTCTTGAGGGAATGCTTCATCCGTCCATTCATGAACTTCACATTGGATGGAATCGTCGCCACAAACTCCACCAACGGATGATCGAGAAATGGAACCCTCGACTCCAGACCATGCGCCATACTCATGCGGTCCTCAACATGAAGCAACGCCGGCAGCAAGGTCTTAAAATCAAAATGTGTCATGCAATCGAAATACGACTCCTTCCGAACGTTCGTTCCACGAAAGATGCGGTTGAATTCGTCGAACGGCGAGAAGCGGTCGATCATCGGCCAATTTATTTCACTATCGAGATCGCGTGCGCGATTAATGAGCCTGAAATAGCGACGATCCAAGTCCTCAAAGAGTCCTTTGCGCCAGAATTCTTGTAAAAGGGGCTTGTACTCGCGGAGCGACGAGAGATTGGGAATGATGGATTCGTACGTAACGATGAAATTGCCGCTTTGCGTGGTGCCGTCGATGGCCGCCTTGATGCACTGTTCAAAATAGGCGATCAAATACCGCGCATAGCCGCCGAAAATCTCATCACCACCCTGTCCACCCAACACCACTTTCCGATGCCGGCTGGCGAGTTGAGACACCATATACTGCGGAAACGAGCCGGGCCCGGCGACAGGCTGATCGAGATGATATATGATCTGCTGAATATGCCGGACGAAGTCTTCGGCTCCAATATCGGTTTCAAGGAGCTCGAATTTTCGCCATTGCGCGAGCTCTCGGGCATAACGACTTTCGTCGTAGGCAGGTCCCAATGAGAACTTTCCGGTAAATCCGAGAAACCCCACCAGTTGGTGCGAACCGGCCATCGATGCCACAATGCTCGAATCCAGTCCGCCGCTGACATAGGCGCCAACCGGCACGTCGCTACGCAGATGCAATGCGACGGAATCCTCGAGCAGCGTCCTGATCCGATCCTCAAAGTATTTCTCCGTATGATCCCAATCGAGATCGTAATACACTTCCCAGTAGCGTCGCGTTTCGACAAACCCATTCCGGACGATGAGCACGTGGCCCGGCACAAGTTCGTGAATATCCTCGATGAGAGTCTTTCCAGCAAGACAAAACTGAAAAGTCAGATATTCTTTGAACGCCTCAAGATTGGTACGGACGTCCGCAACGAACGGCAAGAGCGCCTTCATCTCCGACGCGAGATACAACACGTGATCGACCACGGTGTAATAGAACGGTTTGATACCGAATCGATCCCTCGCGCAGAATAATTGCTGATGTTCTTCATCCCACAATGCAAAGGAAAACATCCCACGGAAGTGATCCACACAGTCCACTCCCCACCGCCGGTACGCATGGAGAATCACCTCGGTGTCGGAGTTGGTCTTGAAGCGTTCCTGCCCGAGTTCAACTCGCAGCTCGCGATAATTATAGCTTTCCCCGTTGTAGGTCACCCAGTTCCCGCCGCCATCGCTCATCGGCTGTTGTCCTGCCTCCAGATCAATGATACTCAAGCGGCGATGACCGAACCCGGCGTGCCCGCGAGGATGACACCAAAGGCCCTCACCGTCTGGACCACGGTGACGTTGCAAGGCATTCATCACGTGCAAGTGACGATCTAGTGCTGGATATCGTATCCCCGTTAGATCACAAATCGCGGCAATTCCGCACATCTCCCACCTCGGTGAACTGAGGACGCAGAGCAAACCCTTGGAGTAGACTGCATAGGTCGAAGACAGACTTCTGTCCGATCAGGTTACGATGGAACGGCAGGTTGCGCACGAAAACTCACGAAATCAGGCGGGCAGGCAGGAGGGTTATTTCCGAGCGACAGCGTAGAGGTCCAACCCCAGGCTCTTCCCAAGCGGCCTCAACAATTTCTCTCGTTCCCAGTAGAGATCCACGCGCAAACTGATTCTGCGCGACGAAGCCCGTTGTTCATTCCTTGGAATCCTAAAATTCAGCTGGTAGCACAGGCCATTGCAATTTTCTTTGTGGATCTCCACGTCGGTGAATCGTTGAAACATTCGTCTGAGCTGCCTGACCGAAAGGAACACCGTTTCGGGAGCTGCTTTCCCCTCCTCATCGGCATGGTCATAGGCAAGCCGTTGTTCGTTGTTTCCCCGTCGCATACCATCTGAGGAAATGAGATCGCGCCAAAAGGAACGCAAGGTTTGCCACGGCCATCG
>JBEVJJ010000023.1:0-8005 GCA_040510255.1 Nitrospiraceae bacterium
GTTACTCGCGTAATGGCCTCGTAGTTCTTTGAGGCGAACTGCCAACCTAATGGCAGGACCTTCACGACCTTCAGCCCTTCACAGATATTGGTAAGAAGTACCACACTATGCCAGAGTCCCCAAAAAACGATTAGGCCGAGCTGCAGAGTCAAAGGATTCTGTCCTGGGCAAGAAAGATGCGATGTGTTGGATTATTCTGAGTAGTGAAGATCGGCCATTGGATCGGTTCAGAGGTATCGCGTCGGCGATTCCGATCAAGCCAGAGGAGCGTTTCTCCCATGATGGTTTCAACGACGTCTTCTAAGGTCTCCTCCATTGCCTTCTCACTCATCGAGGTCCTTGTTGAAAGCCCCATGTTGTTCTCGCATTCACCTTTTTGGAGTTGAGCAACTCACAAAGCATATTGGCAATGACCGCCCACCCCTCGCGTGGTCTGGATTGACAGCGATCACAGATTTTGGGGATAAGTCTGTGGATAAGACCTATTTTTCGGTCCATAGTGCGCCTGAGATGCCTCGACTGTCAGTTTGCCTCATTCTTGGGCATTGATTGCTCAGGATACACATCCCCTATATCTAGCGGCTTGACTCTTTGGCGTGACTATTCATACCCCCACATGTTTCATTAGTGTTCCGTTCGGAGGGCGTCGTCCTACGTAGACATTATGTCCTCCCACACCCCGATGAGCTGGAATACTTATACACAGGCGAAGCCATCATCACCGAAAGTCAAGGAATAGCGCGGCAGCCGTGGGGATCTCTAAGGTTGGGAAGCGCGTCCCGATCAGCGTCGGTAGGCATCACGCTCGTCACCATCTGGGTGAGCGTACGATAGACAGGCTCTGGGCGCGTGACCCGGGTACATTCCCCCCTCGCCTCACCTCTCGTCGAAGAGGCAGCGAGGTCACATGCACCTCTTGGCCACGCTCCACTCAACTTACTTCGATGAGGCTTTCAGCATACTCTTTTTGTCGCCCATGCATAAAGACCTACGCCCCGTCAGCTACAGGGGGCGCATGAAGGCGACAAGGTGTGCCTTGTCTTCCTTGGAAAGCTGGCGGCCTCCCACCACGTTGAAGAATTCCACCGTATCTTCAAGGGTCGGTAACCGACCGTCGTGGAAGTAGGGCGGGGAATCCTTGATGCCGCGGAGCACAAAGGTCTTGATGGGGCCGTCCCCTTCGGCACCGAAGCGTTCCAATTTTAGATCGTGCATCATATGGTCGGTGTAGGGAGGCGGCTGATGACAGACAGCGCATTTGGCCTTCCCGAAGAACAAATCCTCGCCTGCGATTTCCTGCTTTGACGCCTTACTACGATTCAGCCGTCCCGTCATCGTGTCGAGCTTCGGTGCCGGCGGAAAGTCTATCATGTTCTGCATTTTGGGCCATATGCGGCACGAGCAGGCGATCGATGGGGAACATCCCTTTTTTCGCCGCGCGGATGTGATCGCCGTTGAAATAGGCAGTCCGCTGCTCGAACTCCGTAAAGTCCTCCACGGATCGCAGACTGCGTTTGGAACCGTGAATTTGTTGGTTGAATACCCCGCGTAAGCTCTCGGTGTCGAGACGCAGCCGGTCCGACTGGGGGCGGGTATCTGGCGCTGATCCTCTCCACTCCGGCCGGAGTGAGCCCGGCGGTCGCCGATTCGTACTTCTTCGAAGAAATCGACAAGGGAGTCCTGTCCATTGGTGGCAGGGCCACCCACATTGATCCGCTAGACGCCAGCCCCAAGTGGTACGGCGATGCACAGGTCCGCCTGCATCTGGGGCAGATTTTTGCCATCGAGGGGTCGGTCGATTACCGCGAGAAGAAGTTTGATCAGACCTTCACTCGGACCTATCCGGTCCAAGTGTCCGGATTGGTCTATCTTCTACCGGGAAAGCGACTGAGCCCATTTTTGTTGGGTGGGGGCGGCTGGTATTACACCTACTCACGTGGCATTTTGTTTGCCATGTTCGCCAATGCCTTGGTTGAGCGCCTGGATCACGAGCTTCTGCCGATCGGATGTCCCCACCTTATCGAAAATACTGGTCAGGTGATGGCGCACGGTAATGGTCGAAATCGACATGCGTGCGCCGATTTCTTTGTTGGAGTATCCCTGACTCACCAGCTGCACAATCTCCCGTTCTCGTGGGGTTAATGAGACCGGTCCCAGGACGCGTCTTGGCCCAGACGACTCCCGGATCGCCGCCGGGTCAGCTCCCACCCGCGGTGGCAGGAGGGCTGTGACCGCTTGGCGCAATACTTCCAGTGGCTGTGTCTTGAGCACAATTCCGTGCACGCCAATGGTAAAGGCTTGCCGTGCGAGGTCCAGTTCCTTCAGTCCAGCGAGCACGAGGATCTTGGCCTCAGGACTCGTGACCTGGAATTCCCGAATGAGGGCGAGGGCATTGCCGGGAAAGTCCATATCGAGGATGAGCACTCCGGGCCGTGCCTCGTGGATGATTCGAAGAGCGGCGCTGCTGTCGTACGCCAATAGAGTCTCCGTGGCCGGTGAAAGGGCTACGTGCAGGCCGGTAAAGAGCACATGATTGGTACTGATAAGTAGCGTCTTGATAACGGGTGGATGCATGGCTGCCCCCTTGATGCGTCACGGTATGGTTCTTTCTGCATCACCTCGCGCTTTTATCAGAGGAGGGCGACGGCGTGAGTGCTGCCATCGCCTACGATCCCTCTTGCTCGCGTAACACCTGTTGAACCGCCTCAAGTAAGGTTTTCGTCTCGAGCGGTTGGGTCAGCACATCATGTGCGCCCATCATCCGCACGGCCAGGAAATCCAAAGGTTCTTCTTGTCTTGCGACCACGAGGATCTTCACCCGCGGAAACTGGGCTCGAAGCTGCGCGATGCACTGCAACACTTCTGCTTCCGGCATCGCCTCCAGATCTGTCAGCACCGCGTCACTCCCGGACTGAGAAAGCTCCCGATGACCCTGGGCAAAGGTCTCGGCTGTGCTGACTGTGTGTCCGGCGCCTTCGAGCATATTCTTGATCATCAACCGCGAACGATAGTTAGGACCGATTACGAGGATGTCAGCCATGCTTCAACCTCATCAGCGTTCGACAAGACTGATCGCGTAACTCGACGCGGCAGATGCTTGTCACAGCTTCCATTGAAGCATGAAAAGCAGACAGTTTTTAGCGTTCTCGCAATCTCCACCTGAGTGAAGGATGTCTCGCAGTTCCCCGAGTGATCAGGAGCCAGTGTCCGCACTTTCGTGACGGTTGTCGTGCCGCTCCTCCGCAGTGGTGATGGCTTCCTCGCCCCGGACGAACAACAGATTGCCATACACGTTGACTCGATGAAGGGCTTTTGTCGCCCGAAAGGCCTCCTGTTCCTTCGCCATGATCACTTCGGCGATGCCCATGGACTGTCCGTCCTCGGTACGAGGCATGAGGACCACATTCACGGTCCCGAAAGTCCCGAATAGGGCTGCAAGGTCCTGCTGTGTCACGATGGAGGGAAAGCCTTTCACATATAGGGTAGAGGCCATGGTACCCTCAGGGGTCTCCGCACCCTCAGTTCCAACTGCGCCTGGTGCGGCCGTGATTCATGCAATCCGTGACAAACGTCTCGGCCTCCTTTTTCACCATCGCATAACACTCACAGGACGCCGTTTCGAGGTCTTTTCCACGCAAAATGGACACGCCGCCGCGATGGGATTCGATCCATTTCAATCGTTGGAGGCCCGCCAACGTCGTCGCAACGCCGGGACGGTGAGAGCCGATCATTTCAGCAAGATATTCCTTGGTGAAGGCGAGGTCATCAGACTGGCGGCGATCGCGCGCCGTGAGGAGCCACCGGCAGAGGCGTTGGCGTAAGGTGTGAAAACGATTACAGATGGCCGACTGAACGATCTGTATCAGCCGCACATGGGCATAGCGCAAGAGGGTGTTGGTGAGGATGAAGGGCTCGCCGTTGATGGGGACTAAGGCGTCCTTGGGCAATCGCCAGAGAGTCCCACCGATCTGTGTGACCGCTTGATACTGTTGGCAGGAGGCGCCAAGGAGGAGGGGAATGCCAACAAATCCCTCGAAGCCTACCATGCCGACTTCGATGGATTCGCCTGCCGTTGAGATGCCGACGAGCGAGACGAGAGCCGTGCGAGGGAAATAGACATGCTGAATTTCTCCGCCGACCGTATACAGGACCTCGCCGGTTGGCGACGTGACGAGTTCCAAGTCAGAATGCAACAGGGCGGCAAACTGTAGCGCAGTGAGCATATTGAGGATACTGTTCTGACTGGATGGATGGGTAGTCGCCATGGGGTCCTTTCACGACGGAGGTCATGATTATAGGAAGGTGAACCATCTCGGTCTGTCCGATGTCGGACGGATCGAAACAAATTGTGGACCCAAACGGAAGGCGTTGAAGCGGCGGTGGCTGATGAGGAATCGAGCGCGTAAGGATGGGAGCGGATGCGGTCGATGGGACAGTCAGCGTTGCTGAAACGTCAGTGTCAGCCTATATACAATGTCAGGCTGCGTCAATGCGTAGAACTTCAGAGAGGGGGGGAAACCATAATACACGTATTGTCGTGGGATTCCCATTGGCATTATAAGGATTGTTGCAGGAGGGAGAAGAACACGAGTGGGTCGCGCCGGTAAGATCTAATTGCTACGCCGAAACGAGAACTCCCCGTTTCTCCTCAATATGCTTTCGGATCTTTTCAGGTAGTGCCCGTTCAGCCAGCCGCAACTCATAGGTCTTCTGGAAATTCATCCAGAATTCAGCGCTGGTATTGAAAAAGGTCGCCAGGCGAATGGCGGTGCCGCCCGTAGTGCCACGCTGCCCCTTGATGATGGCCGTGATTGGATTCGCCGGCACTTCGAGAGCCTCGGCAAGCGTATTGGCGTTAATCGGAGGATCTGACGCCTTCATGAACTCTTCCAGCAAAATTTCTCCGAGATGCACCGGCCGCATGCTGTTCTTAATCATGACGTCTCTCCTTCAGTGGACGACTCCGCTCTCCAAGGGTGCTCGAAACGATCACGAAGACGCCTTTTATAGTGAGGGCGTGCGGCAGTCATTGGCAGCAGCCGGCTGAAGGCGTGGCGCTGAAACTTGGAATGCCGATTCCCGTATCAGAGAGGGTACAGCGTGCAGCTTGCGCGTCGTTTCGGACCTTATTGGTCCCGCTTCACTGTTCTTAACGCTTCGGTGATGACGGATGCATCCAGGGCGTTGTCTGTATCGACTTCCTTCGGGAAGACTTTTTCATCGATCATGAATCTCGCCACGTAGCCCAGTCGCCTATGAAATACGGCCCCCTTGACCAGTGAATAGATATATCGGGGCTCTGCCCATAAGTGTATATTCGGCGGCGGTGCATCGCGGTAAATTTGTTCTATCCACTCCTTCTTCGTGCCCGTTTCTTTTAACACCGCACGAATTGCAACACTATGATCTCGTTTCAGAGCGTCGTATGCCAGAATCAAGGCCTGGAGAAAACGCACTGCAGTCTCTCTGTTTCCTGTGAGCCACTCGCGTTGGACACTGATGGTCGCCACATTCGTGTAGATGCCGAGGTCTCCCTCTATCGCAATGAGTCTGCCATTTGCCTCGTGAACCATTCTTTGAATCCACGGCTCCCATACCATCGCGGCATCAAGATCTCCGTTTATTAGGGCGGCCATTTGATTTTCCGGTGGCATATCGAGCAACTTCACCTGGTGGCGAGATATTCCGTGCTGTCGCAAGGTCATGATCAAACCATAATGGGCACTTGATCCTGCGAAATACCCGATCCGCTTCCCCTTCAGATCGGCGGGCGAGTCGATGTTACTATCTTTTCTCACAACAAGGCCTTCGCTATAGGCGCCCTCCGAGCCGATTCCAATCATAACCCAGTCCATCCCTTGAGAGAGCCCGGTGAGAAACGGGAGGATCTTCACAATGGCGACGTCAATATTCCCGTTCTTCGTGGCCTCCAACATTGGAGGTCCCGCAACGAACGGAACATACTCCGGTGCCAAGCCGGCTTTCTCGAACAACTTGAGGTCTCTGGCCGCCAAAAACAGCCAGTCATCGGAGGACGTCGATTGATAACCGATTTTGATCGGCAAGCGGGTCTCGGCGAATGTCTGCAGTCCACCCCAGCCACTCCCCATGGATAATACACACGTTATCCGGATCGCCAGCATCATGCTCTTGCGCATTGCGGTGGACCCTCCCAAGGAGGTTTATCGACTTGCGGGAATTGTCAGGATAGGCGCGGCCGCCCCGCCTGGCGTTTCCACGAAAGTGAAAAGGAACATCAGAAAGGTGAACAGCCGTTTGGACCGTAGGTCACGATCGTCGATGAAAAACCAGTGGCCTCGATACGGAGTGCTGACGAAGGCTGTATCCGGGGGATGCTCGGCCGACGTAGTGACACGGATCAAATCGGGCACCTGTCCGTCCGGTCCTAAATCCGCTTCTGGGGTTGGCCCGACCCTATGTTCAACCACATGCGCTTCCGGCACGTCGATGCGCGACGAAAGGTCGGTGAGAACTTCGAGGATCGACCGAGTCAGGAAGGCAATTTCCGTGTCGCTTGCCGGCACGACGCCGTATGTCACGCGGAAGACTTGAGCATCAGGATCCAGATCCAAAATTCTCTTAATGTTAAGCAACGAACCTTCGACGGCTGCAGCAATACGAGGGCGAAAGATCAATTCGAGCCGTTCCTCAGAATTGACCTTTTCTATTCGAACGCCGACCTCGCCTGAGGCCTGGACTCGATAGAGGTCTCGGAGAAGAGCATAGAACTCCGGATTGGCCGGCCGGACGTGTTGTAGTTGAACACGGCGATTATCTATGCCATTCACCGACTGTACTGCCAGGCGGAATACAAAGTCGACGGGATAGCCGCCCTGCAGAATATTCAGAATTGCCGCGACCGGCAGCGGCATCATCAGAGAGCGAGCGAAGCGCTCACCGGCCAGTGGCGCATACGTGATGGTGGGGGTATCGGTGAGTACACCCTGGGCACCCAAACCAACGGTACCACCAATCACACCGGGCACCGTCCCACCACTAAAAATATTGCCGGTTCCATTAGCGGTTAGAGTGCGTTGGAACGAATAGTTGGCGACGATCTGTCCGACGTCCAGGAATACGGGGCTGTCGCCATAGCGAAGCTTAACGAGGTTTAGCAGCATTTGGGTTTTCCATGACTCCGCCACGGTTCCCGAGTAATCAAAGCGATCTCGACTCATCGAACCGGGCCCAATGGATGAGCACCCAGTAATGGCGATGACGACCATCAACCCAAGAGCGCTTCTGGCGTTCAAGTAACTCCTCCTTGTTACTGAAATCCATTGCTTCGGGAAACGTCGGAAGGTGTTAGGGAACACTGCGGGAAAGCGGGACAGACTGATTGTTGAAGTCCGACTACTTCTGCGCCAATTGCTCATGGTCAAAATGGCGATATGCGGGGCACACGATTTCAAGTGTTCATATCGGTGCTGCTTATACAGCGATTTTCACAAACCCACAAGTAGTTCACAGGTGTATGCTTCTTGGGAGTAACCGCCTGTTTGCGAGGAATTTCATCTGTTTGGCATGCGATGCCAACCGTTTTGTTCGGATGGCGGTCGGACTCCGCCCATCCCATTCCCTAACAAAAGATCCCGGACGTCTTGACGAGCCGCAGACGCCTTGGGAAAACCCGATTCGTCTCACCTCATGAAAGGGCCAGAAACCATCATTGCCGAGTCTCGTCAGGTGAAACGGTCATGCCTCGCTTGATGGGTGTTGGTTGAAAAAGCGTACCATCTCCTGCGAAGCGTCAGGCCCCTTGGGATCGGCAAACGAGCCATGAGCACTCCCGCCCGACCACGCATGGCCAGCACCATGGACCAGCCATTTCTCCATGACGGCATCACCGGTGGCATTGCAATAGATCCAGCGGGTATAGGTGTGTCCATGGGGTACCTGTCCCCGGTTCGCAGTGACGCGGAGGGGTGTCCCTGGCACGGTGTCTGGTCCACCGCGAGCGTGGATGGTGACCCATTGGGCGAGG
>JBEVJJ010000024.1:0-16617 GCA_040510255.1 Nitrospiraceae bacterium
CTCTTCGTGTCGAGATCGATAGTGGAGTATGGCGCCGCGACGTAAAATGGAATGCCGTGAGCCTTGGCGAGGACGGCGACCGAATAGGTGCCGATCTTATTGGCCACATCGCCATTCGCGGCGATACGGTCGGCGCCGACGATGCAGACGTGAATCAGTCCCTTCTGCATCAGTGATCCCGCCATGTTGTCCGTAATCACCGTCACGGGAATCTTGTCTTGCATCAGTTCCCATGCGGTCAACCGCGCGCCTTGCAGCACCGGCCTCGTTTCATCGGCAATGACCTTGATCTGCTTTCCTTCTTCCCACGCCGCCCGGACCACGCCGAGAGCCGTACCATAACCGGCCGTGGCAAGCGCGCCTGCGTTACAGTGCGTGAGGATGGTCTGTCCTTTCCGGATCAACTTGGCGCCGTGCCGTCCCATCGTCTTGCACAGTTCGATATCCTCCTCGAGGATTGCCTGCGATTCTTTCCTGAGCTCGAGTTTGATATCCGCCGGCGAGCGCCCTCGAAGTTGGCCGAGCCTGCGCTTCATCCGTTCAAGCGCCCAGAATAGATTGATCGCCGTCGGTCTCGTCGCCGCGAGGTGATCGCAAATCGCCGACGCAGCCCTCACCAATGCATCATAGTTCGCCGTTTCGATCGCATCGACCCCCAGCGCCACACCCATAGCGGCCGTGACACCGATGGCCGGCGCACCCCTGACTTTCATCTCACGAATTGCTCGCGCCACCGATTGATAGTCGCGGCACATCAGGAACTCGACCTGCTCCGGTAATCGGCTTTGATCGAGTAAGCAGACAGCCCCGTCTTTCCATTCGACGGTCGGTACCATCTAAGAATCTCCGTCAGGGATATGTGGGAGGTCGTGCGGCTACCGGGGTCTCGCCGAGAGTTCCAGAATTGTCACCATGATGACGATCAGGCAGGCTTGGGTCAAGAGCAGGATGGCTTCGATGGTTCCGGCTTGACGGAGCGCGAGTGCCGAGAGGCCCAGACACACGGTGAGCACGAAGATCATGGCGATGCTGGCCTGCCGGCTGCCCAGCAAGCGCTCAAGCCGGTGATGCAAATGATCCTTGCCGACATACGCCAGCCAGTCACGCACGGACTTCACTCTTCCCATCGCCACCCGTTCGACAGTGATATGAATCATGTCATAGATCAACACGCCGAAAATGAGCAGAGGATTGCTGAACGAGACGACAGGATTATTGTCGGCCCAATGACCTTTCACTGCCAGGCAGGCCAGCGTAAATCCAAGGAAGGTCGATCCCCCGTCACCCAGAAAGATGACTGCAGGCTTTTTGCCGCGGAAGTTGTACGGCAAGAATCCGAGTCCTGCTCCAATGATCGCCACAGCCAGCCACCCAAGGCCGGGCTGATTGGTTTCGAACGCGACGACCCCCAAGAATCCCGCCATCAAGACAGCCAGGCCTGCGGCCAACCCGTCCATACCATCGAAAAAATTGAATGCGTTCGTAATGCCGACGATCCAGAGCAAGGACAGGACGATGTTGGCTATATCGCCGGCCGGGCCGGCAGGAAACAGGGTAAGGACCTTCCCCGTGGCGATGACGATGCCGGCGGCGAGCAATTGAGCCGCAATCCTGATGGAAGGAGAGAGGTCGTGGATATCGTCGAGCACTCCCACGACCAGAAGCAGCGACCCTGCGAGAAGAATCCCGATCATCCAGTCGGGCAGGATGGAATTCAGGAGCACCGATCCGACGAATCCACCGTACACGGCAATCCCGCCTAGTCGCGGTGTCGGCCGGACGTGAATCCTTCGATCCGACGGTCGATCCACCAGACCGAAGTGATGCCCGACATGGGCCATGACCGGAGTCATGGCCGCAGTTCCCAGAAATGCAAAGACCAACACGTACAGCCAGCGCAGACCTTCCACCACGAACAATTCCCGCACTGAAGGCACGATGAGCGCAAGCGTCCCCAGCATGGCCGCCACCGCGGCAGGTGTCAGCCAGCGCCACGTCGTACGAAACGCGAGTGGAGTGGCATGTGTGTCGACGACCTTCATTGAAGTTCCTCTTGCAGGACCTGCGCGGCCCGCGCGACATCCTGTTCGGTCATCGACGGATGAATCGGAATCGACACGGCCGTCCGATCGGCCTCTTCGCTCGCGGGAAAATCCGCGAGCTCGAGATACCGGTGGAGCGGACGAAACACCGGTTTCCGGCATTGAATCCCCCGATGTTCCACACGCGAAAGAAAGGCGGTGAATTCATCGGTGGATTGAAGTCCCTTGGGAATCCGCACGACAAATCGATAATACACATGCGACCGTTCTGCCGGCACGGACGGAAGGACGAACGGCGTCGACGCCAGCGCCGCCCGATATTCACCCGCCAAAGTGATCCGATCCTGCAAAAACGATCCCAATCGATGGAGTTGCGCCACGCCGATGGCGCCTTGCATGTCCGTCATCTTGCAGTTGAACGACGCGGCATTCAATGATGGGGATTGATCGTATTCCCGCAAGGAACGCACCCGTTCCAGCAGCATCTGATCATTGGAGAGCACCATGCCTCCCTCGCCGGTGCACAACAGTTTCGTCGCATAGAAGGAACAGACCGTCAGGATTCCGACCGTTCCCACTGCGCGTCCATGGTCGGTAGCGCCCAGGGTCTGCGCACAGTCTTCGATGATGGGAATGCCGAGGGCCTGCAGGGCGCTCAGATCGGCCGGAAGCCCGAACAGGTGCGGCACGATTACGACGCGCGTCCGCGCCGTGCGCGCGCGGCGTACTTTGGTTGGATCGAGATTGTAGGTCTCGAGATCGATGTCGACGAGCCGCGCCTGCGCTCCCACGCGCTGGATGGCCAGCCAGGGAGCGGAACAGACGTAGCTGGGAATAATCACGTTGTCGCCGTGGCCCACGCCCAATGCCCGCAATGCCAACTCAAGCGCAACCGTACCGGAGTTGACCGCCACACCGCCTTGCACTCCGAGATAGGCCGCCATGCCGCGCTCAAATTGGTCGACGCAGGGTCCACCGGCCAATTGACCCGATCGGAGCACTTCGGTGACCGCGCGAATTTCATCGGACCCGATGGACGGCTGTGAATGGGGAATCATCGTCATGATTTTTCGTCAATATTAATGAAGAGCCGCAGGGGAATAAAGCCTTCCGCGTTTTTCGTGCGTCCTTGAATGCCGCGAAAATGCGCCGCCGATCTGATCACGTCGACAATGCTGAGTCCTTCGATATTGGTTTTTCGCACCTGTGAGGCATGCGCCTTGATTGACGCAATCTTTTCCTCGAGCACGGTGTCGATATCCACAAAGACCGTCGGTGCAAAATTTTGGGTGGTGGGTCCTTCGTAAAACAACACATTCTTCGTATACCGAGTGGCCGTGATTGTGCTGAGCGCCAGATGCCGGTGGTCCTGATGCGTATCGTCGTGATAGTTCACAAAAATAAAGTGCGGCTTGATTTCGTTCACCACCCGCTCGATTTTCTGGATCACCTCCCGATCCAATGGAACTTCCGTATCCGGATAGCCGCCCCAGTAGATTTTTTCGGCTCGCAACCGTTGAACCGCCTGTAGTTGTTCCCGCTTGCGGACTTTCGATGACGCCCCCTGCCCGCCCGACGTCATGACCATCAAAAAAATCCGGTGGCCATTCTGCGCATACTTGATCAACGTCCCACCGCATCCGGCCTCGATATCGTCCGGATGGGCTCCGAGCGCTAGTATCCGCATGCAACTCGCCTGTTCTGAGATCATGCCGTCCCCCTTGATGACTGCGTTACGATCGCGAGGCCGAGTCCACCGTCCACTGCGCCACCTTTGTCCCGACCCCGCGCAGGTATTCACGCGCATTGGGCCCATGGCACAAAAGAAGATCGAGCGCCGACATGCCGTCAATGAACGGAGCGTAACATTGCTGATAGTCGGGATGCCGGAAGACCTGGACCTCGAGCTCCACGCCGGACTCCTGGAATCGCTCTTTGTCCATGTAGGCCTCCGCGCCCGGGCCGCAGAGGTAGGACGTCGCGCCGGTCATCCGGCAGATGTCAACCAACCGGTCCGTCGCCTCCTCGCGCAACGTCCAGTCAGAGGCCAGACGGATGGGCGTGGTGATGCCGAATGCGCGAAGCAACCAGCGCAGCACCGCCAGGTTCAATTCGCTCAGACGGTCCCACCCCGTCTCATACAACTCGCGTAACTCCCCGAGATATTGATCGCGATAAGGCGCGCGGGCGTAATGGATCTGGAGCGATCGGAGATGTTGGGCCTCCCAAGTCTCGGTCGAGTTGATCCGCACAGCGCCGACGTGCTGGCCGAATCGGTGGAGCACCGGCACGGTGAGCCATTGCCACCCTTGCGCCGTTCGAATGCGATTACGGTTCTGCCACTCATTTTTTTTGAATTGGACATTGTCGAGCGCCACAAAGAGATCCGCTTGGTCGATCTTATCGAGATACCCGAGCCATGGCAGAAACTGGGGTTGATGAATGGTGATGCGCATCTCAGCTCGGACGTTTGGGCGCCGTGACTTCGACATAGATCGGATTGGTCAACAGCTCGCCGGTCTGCCCGCCCGTGACTTCCAGCCGGTACGCCGAACGTGCGTCGGACGGAACAGCGTGGTCCACAAACTCATAGTCGAGAGGAGTCGTGCCGTCCAGCCGGTCGATTACCCTCCCGGACCGGATTAATCTCATCGTGAGTTTATGGGGATGGCGGTCGGTCGTCGAAATCTTGGCCTCAACCTTTACGGCCTGACCCTTCCCGATGAGCAACTTGTCGCCCATCATGCTGCGAGGAGATCCGTCGACGGATTGAAGGGAGATCGTCTCCAGCACAAACCGGAAATCTGGGTGGTATCGTTCGACGGCATAGCCTCTCGCATTGCGCACAGCTTCTAGCACCGCGGCTTCTGTCCGCTCCCTAACCCACAGCACTGTCAACACCTGATCCAGTTCTTTCCCCGCGTGATCCGGGCTATGAAAGGCAATTTCTCCAATCATGGAGGGACGGAGCGCTCGCGTTCCCCTGACGAATTGGTCAATGAGTTGGTCCCAGGTCCCGCCGGGAAGGGTTGCCTGCCGGGCTTCCTGGTACAAGCCGCCGAATCCAGCATACCCAGCGGTCGAAACAAGCGCATCGGGATGGGAATCGGTTCGAATCGTCACGGCTCCGAATCCTTTCGCGGAAACGGTGTGGAAATCTCGTGCTTCCGGAAGGGACCAGATGACGAGCCCATTTCGCCTATTCACGGCGTCAATGAACGTCTGATACGGCTGATATCCAGCCGCCGCATCGTAAGGGCTGAATTGGGATGAACTGTACGGCCACCCGTTGAACAGAAGAACCACGCCCGACATGGCCAGTACGATCGCGCCGATTCGCCTCCTTCTCCGACGGCCGGAGCGATCGATCATGCGTGAAGACCGGCGACGGTCATACCAACCCTTCATCGCGGGCAGAACAAGCAAGGCTGGCAATAGGCCGGATAAGGCTGACGGACTGTACCGGTACGAGGAGGAATTGCCTAGAGCCGGGAGTCCCGCCACATCTTCCGATTCATGGAGGCCGAAGACCAAGAGATTCTTTTGCGCGTCGTGCATGGTCAGGTCACGAGTCCAGAGGGACCCGGTCCAATAGTAGTGTGGAGCCACCTCCAACCCCGGAATGAGGAGAACGCGGGGATGGCGAGCCTGCGCATCATGCACATCTTTCAAGTATCGCTTCATGCCATACGAGATAAGTGACGGGAAGGATAGTGAAATTTTTAATATTCCTCTCAGCGGTTGCAGTCCGTACTCGTATTGAAGCGCCAGATTCTCGGACAGGAGCAGTGCCTCAATCCCAAGATGTTCTGCCCGTTCGGCCAATGCATCAAGATCCAGCGTGCCGGTACTGGTCGTGCTATGGACATGAATTGCGGTGACCAGCGGCATCAACGTCTGCTCATTCGCCGCCTGGGTGGTCCCGGCTGCCCATGCGAGACCCCCTGCGATACAGGCCGTGAGTACTGCGTTACGCATCAGGACCCGTGACTCCCACATCCTAGATCTTGGCGTTACCATGCATGGCGCTCTGTCAAGGTTTCCCGGTACAGCGTTTCAATCGACCGCACCATGTGCCCGACGGTAAATCGCTCCGTGATACTCCGATGGGCCTGTTCGCCCAACTGCTTGGCGAACTGTGGCTGATCGATAAGCGTGTGTAGAACTGCTGCCAAGGCCTCCACATCTGCAGGAGGAACCAGCATCCCATTTGAACCGGAATCGATCAGAGCCGGGATACCGCCAACCCGCGTCGCCACAACGGGTAATCCAGCCGCCATCGCTTCAATCAATGCGCGCCCCATCCCTTCATTGAGCGATGGGAACACGAAGACGTCCATCCCCTGGAGACAGATATCGATATCCTCCCGATGACCAAGGAACCGGACGGAGTTGTGTATGCCAAGTCTCGTGGCCAGGGCTACATGGTCATCTTTCAGAGGTCCGGTTCCGACAATGATCAGCTGCAGGGACGGATGGACCGCTTTCACCCGAGCAAACGCTTCGATCAAGAAGCGATGCCCCTTGATCTCCGTTAACCAGCCCACCGAGCCGATCACGATGGCGTCAGCAGGACAGGTGAACGACGAAAGACGCTCCTTACGTACGCCGACAAGCTTGCGAAACCTTTCCAGGTCGACCCCGCTCGGAATGACGGCAATCTGTTCTGGTCGTCCCACGTTATGCCGGAGATGGTCGTCCCGTTCCGATTCTGTCAAGGTGATCAGGCGGTGAGTCAGCCGACTCAGTCCCTGTTCGATGTGCAAGAAGACCCACGTCAGAATCCGACCAAAATGACCATAGAAGACGTGGCCGTGCGGTGTATGGATGATGGCCGGAACACCTGCCATCCATGCGGCGATCCGCCCCAGCACTCCGGCCTTGGAAGTATGGGTGTGAACAAGAGCCGGTTTCTCACGGCGAAAGAGTCTGATCAGTTCCCAGAGGGCGCGGAGATCCTCAAGCGGCCGAACGGGGCGAACCAGCGTCGAGACGAGATGCCACCGAATGCCTGCTCGATCCAACAACCGGCAGTTCATTTCGGTGGCCGATTGTCCGCCCTGCGCATCCCATCGACCCGGCAACCCCGCCACGATCAATGGGGTGAACTCATCGCGATGATGTCCTAACGTGGTGAGCATGGTGTTCTGAGCAGACCCCCCATAATCCAGACGAGTAATGACATGAATGATCGTATGATGCTCCATGTTCCGACCTATGCGGCCTTCCGTGCCCGAATCGCGGCGACGTCTTGAATGAGTCCTTCAAGATCCACACAATGCCGGTCCCAGTTATAGACTGTCTCGACAAGCTGCCTGCTTCTACGCGATAAGCGGCGCGCTTCTTCGGGATCCGCACGGAACCGACCGATGATCTTGGCAATTGCTGCGGCCAACGACGCCGCGTCGGCGCCTTCGGCTACCAATAGGGGATCAATGCGATTCACCACTTCCGGCAATGCGGCAACCGGCGTGGCCAGCACAGGAGTCCCGCAGGCCATCGCCTCGACCGTCACCAGCCCGAATCCTTCGAGTTGAAGCGTCGGCATCACCACCAAGTCTGCGCTTTGATAGTACAGTGGCAGCTGGTCCTCACGAACAAACCCCAGGAGCTTCACATCGTTACCTAATCGATGTCTATGAATGAGTCGTTCAAGCTTCACTTGAAGTGGGCCTTCGCCGCCGACGAGCACCAGCGGTCGCTCATGGCCGCTCCTCTCAAGATCAGCGATCGCCTGGATCAAATTCTCCAATCCCATGCGAGGCACAAGATTGCGCACGGTGAATAACACGATCCTCTTTTCTGGAAGACCCAGCACCCGCCGCACCTCGTGCCGTGCCCTCGCGGGATGGAATCGTTTCTGATCGACCGCTCCGGGAATGACATGAATCTTGTCGTTCGAAATTCCATGCACGTTGATGACGCGCTGGCGCATGAAGTCACTGAGCACGACGACGGATCGGCATCGGCGCATCACGAGACGCTCGATCCAACGCCGGGCATAGGCGTTCACCGTCCATCGCAGGCGGGCCTCACCCGACGTTCCCGGGAGAGTGCGGGTCATGAACTCTTCATGGGCGAGAGAGAGACACATATACAGCCAATTTGTCATCGCGCCGGACCTTTTCAGCAGAGGTCCTAGACCGGCCAGGGATTGATACACGATCCCGACATCGATCGCGGCACGACGCTGCGCGCGTTCAAAAGCCATAATGGTCTGCTTCATCGTCGAGGAGACGAATGAAAGTTCATTGGTGCGCCTCACATGATAGCGACGTTCCAGAATACCGTCGATCACCACCTGATCCTGCCGCTCTCCCTGCCGCGCACGGCTGGTCACTTCGACATGATGCCCGCGGGCTTTGAGGCCCACAGCCTGCTGCCGCAGGACCCGCTCGGCGCCTCCGATGACGTGTGCTGCCGACACTTCTGAAAAGAGCGCGATATTCACAATATGAGATTACCCCTCTATGGCATTGCCTGTCATAGCTGGTCGGCGATGCCACAACTCGAGGATTACCAGCGCATAGATCTGATCGGCAAAGTTGCGCGATCCGCGATCATGTTCGTTCAGCAACCACTGGACATACTCCGGCTGTACATAGCCGCGCTGGCGGATGGTTGTTTCATTCAACAGATCGTAGACCATGGGCCGCAGGTCTTGTCGGATCCAGCGTGCGAGGGGAATACGGAATCCATACTTCGGAGCTGTCAGCACAGATGCAGGGAGGATGCCTTTCAGGGCGTCCCGGAAAAACCCCTTGAGTCGCCATCCGGAGTACCGCAAGGACTCCGGAATCGACTGGGCGAATCCAAGCAGCACGTGATCACAGTACGGGACGCGAAGTTCGAGCGAGTGCGCCATACTCATCCGATCACCCATTCGCAACAAATCATCCGGCAAATACGTTTGCAGATCGACACCCGCAGCGCGTGAAGCCGGTTCATTCACCGGCCATTGGTCGAACAATCTCTCCTGGTTGACCGCTGGCCCCAGCGTGCCACATGCGTCCAAAAAATCGCGAGCGAATGCAGCCTTCCCCCATTCCTGCGGGACGAACGTGGTCCATCGCGCATACTGTTCAGCCAGGGACCGTTCGCCATGGGCCAAGAACCGCCTCATTCGACCTGCATAATCACGCGCTCCATGTCCTTCCGGAAGGTGCCGTGCCACGGAGCGAGCCATGATCTTACGGAATGCAGGAGGGGTTCTGTGGTACCAGCCGGCCATTCGGGCTCCGAGATAACGCGGATACCCTCCGAACAATTCGTCACCTCCGATACCGGACAGCGCGACCGTAACTGTCCGGCTGGCCACCTGAGACACGAGATACGTCGGGATCGCGCAAGAATCACCGAACGGTTCCGCCATCCCGGTGACGATGCGCGGCAGAAGTGCAGCGGCATCGGGGTTGACGCGCTCTTCGGTGTGATCGGTGTGGAAGTGCGTGGCCACCCTCCGGGCGGCAGGCAGCTCGTTGTAGGAGGCATCGGCTGGAGCGTCGTACCCGATGGAGAACGTCTTGATGGAACCCGTGATTTCCTGTCGCATACAGGCCAACAGGGCGCTCGAATCGATGCCTCCTGACAGGAAGAGCCCCAACGGCACGTCGCTGACGAGATGGGCGCGAACCGAATCCCGAAGTTGTGAGAGGAGGTGTTCGATTCCTTCTTCTCTTGTTGTCCATCGGTGAACCGACCAACTGGGGTAAGGATGCCAGTACAGGGACGATTCGATGCGACCGCTTCTCACCGACAGGATCTCCCCCGCCCTCACCTGGTGAATCCCTTCATATATCGTTTCGGGTCCCGGAACGTAGAGGAGATGCAGATAATCCAGGATCGCTTGCGGGCGAAGGTTGACAGTCGGACATGCGGCCATTAATGAGGGCAGTTCCGACGAGAACAAGAGCGAGGACGAACCGTCCTCAGAAGGCCCGTGCCTATAGTACAAGGGTTTGATGCCAAACCGGTCCCGCGCGAGAATTAAGAGACGACGCTCTCGGTCCCACAGCGCGTAGGCAAACATCCCGCGCAATTTCTGTACGAATGCTGTGCCTTCCTCTTCGTAGAGGTGGACCAATACTTCCGTATCCGATTCCGAGGCAAACCGATGTCCCTTCTGTATCAGGTCATGCCGGAGTTCGCGGTAGTTATAAATTTCGCCATTCATGACCGCCACAATAGTCCCGTCCTCATTGCTCACCGGCTGGCGCCCTCCCTCCGGGTCGATGACCCGAAGGCGTCTGATTCCCAAGCCCACACCTGTCTCATGATGGGTCCCGCCCTCATCAGGGCCACGATGCACGAGTCGTTTGAGCATCCGCTCCAGGAGCAGAGGTTCCCCTTTTCCGAGATAACCGCAGATTCCGCACATGCGACTGGTCCTAGTGAGATGAGTCCATGGGTAAGGAAGGACGTTCCTTCTTTTCCAACAGCTTTCCCCGCGAGAGATCGAGCGGGTGATATCCCTTCAAATCCTGATGATAATAGGATCGGGCCAGCACGGACAGCCCGACCGCGAGTAACGCCGTGAGTAGGGCAAGCAGCACCACCGCCTCGCCGTATCGAAGCCTTCTTTTCCACCGTCTCCAGGACATCAGGATTCCTTCATGAACAACTCGCCTTCACGGCCATGACTTCGACGGAGAGCCCCCACGCCAGCCGGTCAAATCCAAGGAATCGAGAGAAGGTATAGCCCAGGTAATCCATCCGTTTGAGTGCCCGCCTCAGAGAGCCGGTCAGTCCTGGATATTCATATGCGTCGGACTGAGTTGGAGGAGACGTCCGGACATCCACGTCGGTAAATCCCAACCGCGGCAAATGGCATTGAAACGCTTGCTTGCCGAATCCGTACAAGTGCAGGATCGCGAAATCTGGAATCCGAGCCATGGAGGCCAATCTGCTCAACTGCGCATGGAGGGGACCATTTGGCACCCGCACATAGAGCACTCCGCCGGGGCGCAGAACCCGCCACGCTTCCGTCAAGGCGTCAAACGGTCTGGGCAGATGATCCAGCACGTTAATAAAGGTGACCGCATCGACTGATTCACTGTCCAGCGGACAGGGCAACCAACTCTGCAGGCGGATCGCCGCCCCGCGGGCTCGCCCGTGCTCAGCCGCCTGCTCACAAAGTTCAAATCCCTCCGCTCGCCACCCACGGACCTGGGCATACATCAATAACCTGCCTGCTCCACATCCGACGTCGACGAGCGTCCCGGGAGCTCCGCGTCGTGAATGAATGCGGGCCATCGTATGCCGATAGATATTGTCCCTGGCTGTGCTGGCTTGTTCCCGTGAGAATTCCACCCAATAGTCCCGCCGGTATCGGGCCTCGATGTCATCATCACACGGAAGGGCTCGACGCACGAACAAGCCGCATCCGTCACACCATAGGTTGTGTCCTGACCCATTCCAGACGCGCGGCGTATGCTGCGTCAGTCCGCAGACACATCCGATGAGATCGGTCACGGCGGTCATGCTGCCCTCGAGACTGATCGTCCGGCTGATACTTTTCGACGGCAGGCATCGCGCCTGTGAATCACGTCCGCCACCAGTTCGAGAACCAGGGCCGCAGTTCGCTCAGCCGAAAAGGCGCCCGCCCGTTCGATTCCCCGCTTACACAATTCCTCTCGACGATCCGTGTCGATGAGCAGGTCGGTCATGGCTTTGGTGATGTCTCCGGTATGCTCCGCGTCGAACAGCATCCCGGCCTCGCCGACGACCTCTGGAATCGCCGTACGATTCGATGCAGCGACCGGAGCGCCGCATGCCATAGCCTCCAAGGCCGGCAACCCAAATCCTTCCGACAAGGATGGCAGTATGAATAACGCGCAGTTGGCGTAGAGGGCCGGCAAGTCCGCGTCCTCGATGAGCCCGGTGAACTTCACACGGTCTTCTATGCCTAGCCGGCGAGCCTGCTGGTAAAGGTCGGGGATCGCTCGATGATCGCCTCCGGCCAGTACCAGTTGATGCGAAGACCGGAGGGACCGGTCCAATCCGGCAAAGGCCTCCAGCAGCCGGGGAATGTTCTTATGGGGCTTGAAGTTTCCAACGTAGAGCACATACGGCACGCTCAACCCGTATGTGCTCTGAATGCGCGCCGTCAGCGGTTCACGCCTGAACTCGTGTCCGAGGCCGACTGGGATGACGGTAATCTTATCAGGATGCAGGGCAAGCCGGTCGATGATGGAACGTTTGGAATAGTTCGAATCGGCGATGACGGCAGCGGCGCGGCCGGCATAGATCCGAGCTAACCTGGTCATTAACACGTCATACACCGGACGCGCCTGCCCCGGATATCCGATGAAAAAGAGGTCATGGATGGTAATGACCGTGGGAACGGATCCCATTAACGGCGTCTTATAATAGGGCGACAGCCATGCCGAGACACGGTCCTTCTTGAGTTGCCGGGGAAGGGTGATCTGATCCCACCAGGCAGTCCATCGTAGCGGCAACGTCTTGATCGTGACATGAGAAGGAATATCTCCACGACAGACGGGGCCGGTGCTATACACAATGCAGTCCCACTCTCTGGCACAGGCGGCACGGAGGATTTCTCTGACATAGCGACCGATCCCGGTACGCACACCGGGTATCAATTCACGACCATCAATGCCCAGCCGGATCATCTCTGTTCTCCTGGCTGGAACACACGTGAGGCATGTCCCGGTTTCCCGGCGGTAAGTTCAAGACCGATACCCCAGTTCACACCAGTCAGTCGATACCAGCCGTATGCGAGCGAATTGACGAGCTGCTTTCCGGGGACTGCTGCTGCTCCTCGATCGAATCCGACTCGTACATTGATGAATCCCACAGACGACATTAGGCGCGCGAGTGTCTCAGTCGTAAAATGAAAGAGGTGTAGTTCCCGTTCATCCTCTTCGTACAGTGTGGGCCATCGTAGCCGTCCGGCGAGATACGCGAAACGAAAGATATAATCGTTCAAGTTCGGTGTCGCCAGAACCAGCCTCCCCTCGGGCTTGAGGACACGATAGATCTCTCGCATCATGCGGGTGGGATCCGATGCATGTTCGATCACATGCCAGCTCGTCACAAGATCGAAGGAGTCTGAAGGGAGGCCGGCTTCCCATACTTCCCCCTGCTTGATGTCCCACCTCGTCTGACGAAACGCTGCTGCTGCCGATAGTTCGGTACCGGTTACCGTCCATCCATGTTGATGCGCCAGGTCCAAGAACATTCCATCTCCGCATCCCACGTCGAGCAGCCGTCCAGGCCGCTCGACCAACCGTAGGATCGCCGCCACTCGCCGTTCCCAGATGACACGTCTCGCCCTCTCTTGAGTCTCCCAGGCTTCATAGTACTCATCCTGGTAGGTCCGTTCGATAACGCTCCGTGCAGGCACGGGAGTCACAAAGACGAGATCGCAGCGACATTGCACGACTTGTGTCGAACCGTGCAGTTCCAATGTCGTCCACTTTGTGCTGCCGCACAGATTACATCCGCCCACTGCAGACCCCACGCACGTCGAAATATACCTGTTCGACCGCTTGAACATGTCGACCGAGGCTAAAATGCGCAGTGACACGACGCCGACCCGCCTCTCCGAACTTGATTGATCGAGATGGATGACTCAGCAGATCCAACATCGCTTCGGCCAATCGAGCGGGATCGGCGGGGGGAACCAAGAGTCCGGTTTCGTGAGGAACAACGATCTCCGGAACCCCCCCTGCCCTCGTCGCGATCACCGCTTTTCCCATCGCCATGGCTTCGATCACGACACGACCGAAGTGTTCTCCGTGCGAAGGCAGGACAAACATCTCGCTCAGCGCGAGAATCGGCCGCACATCCTCGACCCACCCGATGAACCGGACATGGCAAGCGATTCCCAACGTCTCGGCAAGTTTCTCGAGATCGTTTCGCAGGGCACCCTCTCCTGCCAGAACCAGTTTGGCCCGGGGCATGACGGGGAGAACCTGTCGCCAGGCCTGCAGAAGGTCCTCGTAGCCTTTGTAGGACACAAAACGCCCCACGCTCACGACCACCCGATCATCCTCCGCCAGTCTCAATGAGGGACGCAGGAGTGAGTTGGGAGAACGCGGAGCGAAATGGATCGTATCGATACCGTTGTGAATGCAATGGATCTTCTCTGCATGGCCCCAGCTGAACCTGTGTCGAACGGCCTGTGAATTGACGATCACTCTGGTGGCCATCAAATGGAGACCTCGATCGAGAAGCCCATCTGAAGTCATCACCCGGACATGCCAGACGACCGGGCAACGTGCCAATCTGCCTGCGATCCCGCCAAACATCATGGCCCTGGTTCCATTGGCATGCACGAGCTGGGCGCCGGTCGTCTGTATCAGTCGCGACAATTGTAGAATGTGGCGCGGCAATGCCGACGTTATCCTTTTAAGTGTCGGCATGGGAACCACATAAGTGGGAACACCGGCCGTACGACTCTTCACCGCCACCACTCCCTCCTCCGGAACGACCAGCACGGGTCTCCACAAGTGTGATCGTCTGAGACCATCCAAAAGACCGAGCAGACTGATTTCGCCGCCGCCGCGAATGTCTCCATGATTGGAGATGAGGAGGACGGTCTGGGGCACAGTCATAATCCGGCCCTCACCATCAAGAATCTCAGACGACCGATTTCGTTGCCTGCATCCATGGTGACCTTCACCAATGGCACCACCCACCAGCCGATTCGGTGGGATGGATACTGACGGGCAAATCGAAACCGCCACAGTGTGGTCATGTAATACATCCCCAGTGCGAGGGGAAGCCATCGTACCCCGCTCGGCATCATGACAATGACGGCCAGGAGGACCAACAGTCTCACTGACCATGAACTCCGGAGTATGTATCCACCAAACGTCACGGGGTGCAGCCGGTTGCCGAAGGTCGCCAGTTCACTCGCGCCACGTCGTATGAACCAGTGAAAAATTGCTCCCCACCGGTCTCTGGCGCGGTGATACACCACTGCATGCGGCGTATACACGCACAACCCCGACGCCGAGACTCGCTCCGCCAACAAGGCATCTTCATGTCCATTTCTCGCGTTCTCTGGAAATCCACCGTATCGAACAAGTGCCTCACGCCGATAGGCGCAGTTGCAGGTAGACAGATAACGAGTCGGTTGAATAAGGCCACGCGCTTCGTGACGATAGCGAAGCCCACCGGCTGGAAATCCCAAGATGTTTTCTGCATATCCAAGCGGTCCGCATCCGCGAACTGATACCGCGCCGGCGACGCCAACCGGATGGCGCTCGTCATGAAACGGAAGAAGCAGAGACTCGAGCCACCCCTTTTCGGCTTCACAGTCGTCGTCGAGAAAGACGAGCAGCGCGCCCGTCGCTTCCCTTACCCCCATGTTACGGGCATATCCGAACCCACGGTTTTGCCGTGGCAGGAACACATAGCGCGTTCCCGCTAGCGCCCTGGGAACATCACCTTCCTCAACCACGACAATCTCCACCTGCGCGCCTAGGTGATCCGCGGCACGAACTGACGCGACGGCCCGTTCGAGGTCTTGATGCCGATCCTTCGAACAGATGATGACCGACACAGAAGTGGGATCGACCTTCATGGGGATCTCAGCCCTACCACGCATTGCCCTGTCGGTATCCACCACGTCAGATACACACCGTTCCATACCGGCATGATCCCCACCAACGGCCCAAGGTCATGCTGCACGACTTCAAGAGCAGCAGCGAGGCGAGGCATGCCGAGTGCGTCAACGGCGGATCCGCCCCGCACGATATCGCCCGCTTTCTCGTTTCCCAAATCAACCACGCGGCATAGAGCGGGGCGAGAGCCAACAGAGAGCGATACAGCAGCCCAGCCGAGAGAAGCGTCGCCATCTTCTTATCCGGCGAGGCACAGTCGATCCACATGCTCACAGCGATCGTCCGCCAGCGTGCGGCGCGGCGCGGCAATTCAAGCCAAATACCGGGCACGTGATGACGTTGCATCAAATAGGCATGGCTTCGACCGAACCCGAACGCCTGCGTTATGAGACCCGTGAGTGTGGAGCGGTGATGGTGGACGACCGAAGCATGGGGTGAAAATGCTATGCGTGACCCGGTTTCATAGAGCCGAGCGCACAGATCGTAATCCTCCCCGTAGATCGTCACGTCTTCATCAAACCCGCCGAGTTGTCCAAGCAGCAGACGCCTGACCGAAAGATTGGCGGTGGGAAAACCTCCCGTCCAAGGCGTCCATCGCTCATGAACCGCGGGCACATCTGATGTCTGCAACGTATAGAGGGCGCTGAACAATTCAAGAAGAGATGTGCTCGTCGCACCGACAATCTTTCCCGCAACCGCGCCAATGTCTGCCTCGGCGAATCGTTGCAGAACATGTTCGAGCCAATCGGGCTGCGGCGCGCAATCCGCATCGGTGAACGCGACGATATCCCCGCGCGACGCATGGATACCCGCATTCCTTGCCGCCGATGCTCCCCGTTTAGGCTCATGAAGGATAAGACAATTCGCATGGCGCGCTTGAAACTGTTTCGCCAATGAGAGCGTTCCGTCCGTGGATCCGTTATCGACCAGGATGATCTCCAGAGGTTGCGGGTTCAATTGTCCCAATGCGTTCAGGCATGGGA
>JBEVJJ010000025.1:0-8459 GCA_040510255.1 Nitrospiraceae bacterium
TCTGCTGACCATGAGCGCGACGGTGCTCTATCTGTTACAAACCCGTCTCATTGCACAGGAGATCACGACGCCGGAAGCGCGAACCCGCCTCTTTTCCGGGATGGATTTGATTACCAATCTGCTTTCCTGGCTCGTGCAGATTTTTCTGACCAATCGATTGATCAAGCGTTTCGGGCTGGTCTCTGCGCTCATCTTCTTACCCCTGGTCAGCGCGGTAGGGTTCAGCCTGATCGGGTTCAACCAGACCCTCCTTCTTTTCTTGAGCTTTACCATCGTTCGCCGGGTGGGGGAATATGCCATCTCGAAGCCTGCCCGTGAGGTGCTCTTTACGGTTGTGACGCGCGAGGAAAAGTACAAAGCAAAGAACTTTATTGATACGGCGGTCTCGCGTGGTGGCGACGCCTCGACCGGCTGGCTTATCACCGGTGTGCAAGCCCTCGGGGCCACCACGGCACATCTTGCCTGGATGCTGGTACCGATCATGCTGACCTGGAGCTGGCTGGGATGGTTCCTGGCGCAGCGAGAACGTCGAATGCAAACGACAAAATAGCCGTAGAATGTTGCGTCACTTTACGGCCAGAAAAACGGCATGCTATAGTCGACGGCGGTCTGAATTGATCCGTGGTCCCAGTAATGGTTGTTCCACTCCGAGACTTAATCATTCAAATCCTAATATGAAAAAATGAGCCGCTCCTATGCCTGAAGTACCAGTTAAGATCTACATCGATAAACTATTGAAACATTGCCGTAATGCAGTGAGGGAAACGGCATTGCTCTCGGGGGCAGTAAAGGACAAGGCTCTCCGAGCCATGGCCGGACGCGTTGCTGAAGAGAGAGAGAAAATCCTTGCGGCAAACGAGGAGGATGTCGAAGCCGTCGGCAAGTCATTGGCGGGCGAAACCAATAGAGATCGGGTTCGTGAAGCGGTCAAACGTGTCCGAATGACACCCGATGATGTGAAGGAGATAGTCGAGCGGTTGCGGATGCTCGCAGACCTTCCTGATCCGGTTGGGGAGATCACAAATCGTCATGAGGAATCCAATGGCATGCAGGTCAATCTTGTGCGGGTGCCGATTGGTGTAGTCGGGATTATTTCGGAAATGAGACCGTTTGTGACGGCGGAATCCATTGCCATCTGTTTGAAGTCCGGCAACGTGGGCGTGTTTCGTGGTTCCCCGGAATGGAACAGAACGCATCATGTGCTTGCCGGTATCTTCTCCCAGTGCGCGGAAGAGGCGGGCATGCCGCCCGGTGTATTCAGCATCGTCGAACGGCCGGAGAAGGAAGTGGCGCTCGAGTTGATCCGGGCCGGAAAAGCGCTCGATGCGATTGTGCCGCGCGGTGGGGCCGGCCTTCGGAAGGCCGTATTGGAACAGGCAAAAATGCCTGTATTGTGTCATGACGGAGGGATCACCCATCTCTATGTCGACGAGGGCGCGGATATTCCGATGACCCAGAACATTGTGGTGAACTCAAAAGCGCAGTCCCCTGCGGCTGCAAATTCCGTGGATACTCTGCTGGTCCATCAGGTGATCGCACGGCCGCTGCTGTCAGCCTTAATTCTCCGCTTGCTGGACGAGTTCAAGATCGAGGTCCTGGGATGCCCGAAAACCGTAGCCCTCATGGGACAGATGACCATGAGCGGCCACAAGTCGGTGCGGCCGGCGGAAGAAGAAGATTGGTCCAGGCAGTTTCAGTCATCGACCTTGACGGTGAAGATGGTCGCGAACATGGAAGAGGCCTTGGCTCACATTGCTCAGCATGGGCCAAGTCACACCTGTACGATCGTGACGAAGTCGTATGAATCTGCTCGACGTTTTACCCGGGAGGTGGATGCGGGCGCCGTGCTGGTGAATGCCTCGACTCGTCTCAGCGCAGGCGACTCATTGGGCTTCGGCGCCGATATGGGCATGAGCGTCAATAGGATTCATGCCCGTGGTCCCATTGGGCCAGAGCACCTGACCTGCGAAAAATATGTCGTCTTCGGGACAGGTCAATTGCGTCAACCGCACCCCGTTCCTCTGACATATGAAGACGCTATCATGCTCAAGCGTTATTGATGCGCCTGAAGGGTTCACCACGCGCAACATCAATGCGCGACCCGTCTGTGAATGGGCATGAGATGGTAGGCGTCCAGCGTCTCGGATCGTTCCCTGTCCCGGTGAGGGGGCAGTTTCTTGTAATTCTCCATTCTGAGTTGTGAAAAGAAAATGTGAGCGACGAGACTGGAACAACGCAAGCCTCGTTGGTTGACCATCTGCAGCGGTGGGGACTCAGGGAGTTTGATTCGGACGCCGCCTATTTCGCATGGCAACGCGAGCAGTTTTCTCAGGCGGACATCACGACCCTCCATCACCTCATTGAGTGCAAGCAAGGGCCTGGAGCTGGAACTCCGGAGGAAACTGCGTTCTATGAGGCCACGGCCCGACCGCACATCGTTCCGGCGCTATACAGCCAACGGTATCACTACTATCTCGACATCGGCCCGCGCGTCGTCGCACGCATCCCACCGGCAGGATCAGTTCTGGACTTTGGCTGCGGAATCGGTGTGTTGACGACGTTTTACGCGCAATTGTTTCCCAACGTGTCTTTCCTCGGCCTTGATCGATCCCCGGCTTCCCTTGAGTATGCGCGTGGAAGGGCTAGATCCCTCAAACTCACGAACATCGCTTTTGACTGTGTCGATCTGGATCGGCAGTCGATACCGGGCGGTTTCGATCTCGTCATCGCGACGCACGCATTGCTGCAAGCAGAGCGAGATCCCGGCATTCCGAGCACGAGTTGGGAGACGTTTGGCCGTTCGCATGATGAGCAGGTGCAGGCGCACTTTGAGCACAGAACAGGGCTAGTTCCACGACTGGATCATCTCGTCCTTGCGCTGGGCCGAGAAAGCAGAATGATCGTCTTCGAAAAGACCCGTTTACTCTCGCGACGCATTCCGTTTCAACGAGCCTTGGCCAGACGCGACCTCGACCTCATTGAGGCCCCCGAGCCGGTCCGCTATCGTCTGGTCGAGGAAGTGGCGGAGGATGGACCATTGTATGTTCTGGGCCATAAGCGCAGCGTGGCCGGCCGGGAATGGGACGAAACACCGGAAGGAGCGAACAGGGTCGATTTCGATCTCGATGGAATAGTTCATCGGGAACGGGTCGGTGACGAGCCGCTCTATGAAAACCATGCCGCGTCCGCCCAGCGAGTATGGGCAGAACTACCGGATCGCCATATCGTGAAGGAAACGAACCGTCAAGGGGAGGAAGGACGCAGACTTCACGTAGAGTTGGGAACCACAAAACGCGGGGTCGTGTACCTCTACGTGGCCAATACCTTTGATCAGCGGCAGTTAGTTCTGATCGAGGAGGCTCGCGCCTCGGTTCTGGAATCCTACTATCGTGATATCGAAAGTGCGGAAACCTGAGCTATTTAGGAGACATCAAATCATGCCGCTCGCAGGGCAGAGAGCCCAGCCGAACTGAGACCCCTTGTATGGGAACACCGCCCCTCCACGCACCAAATGCGCTCGCGCTCACCTCTTTGCGAGTTGTTGGAGGATACCCTTCCGAAGATTCCTCATCTATTACCCCTTGATTCATCGTATCGCAATGGTGATGGCGAGCACCTGCGCACAGCGCGCACCGTGCGAATTAGGAACATTGATGGTCGCGTGTTCGTGCCGGACATGCGGGTTGGAGAGTAGTCGCATGCACATGACGGGCTTACGGGAGAAGGCGTAACGGCCTTGGCGTACTCTCGTTCGGCCGCGTCATCTGTCGTGGCGTGCCGATCATTCTGATGTCGACAGTTCCGGAGATGGTGGATGTTGCGAGAGGGCGAGGGGCATTTGCCTGCATCCTAAAGCCTTTTGAAAACCATGATCTTCTCAACTTGTTGCATGGCGCAGTTCAGATGTTGGGAGCGGAACGGTCGGGAGCCAGGCTTGAAAGAGGAATGCACGGAGGTCAGCGATGCTAGCGACAAGCATGACACGTGCACAGACTATGATGACTCTCCGATCGAGTGTGAATCGACGCCGACAGATCTTGGCAGGTGCCGTTCCTGACGTCATTCACCGCCTGCCACGCCACTCCGGATCGACGGTATATCTGTCTGCCCGGTGGGACCCGTGCAGCACCAATAAATCAAAATTAGAAGCTTCCTGGAGAATGACGATCGTCTCGTCATCCGCACAGTGCGGCATGTGCGGGATCGCTCATTTGAGGTGGTCATTGGGGCCAGATTTCGCAAACTTTGGCTATGGCATGCCCATTGCTCCAATATCGAATTGTCAGCTTGTGAGGACGAATCTGGGGGGTCTACAAGATGCACATATTCGGAAAGTGTGGAGATCGGGAAGTGGCCTGGATTCTGCTGGCTTTGACTGCGCTGGTGGTTTTTGCTGTTAACGTATACGCCGGTACATCATAAGCAGACGATAGGATTCCCACCGTCTTCAGCACGAGACGAAAACGCGTCGCCTACCACTCGTTTAACTTTCCTTATCTGATATCGCCCCTGCAAAGGAAGAATCCCCCACGCTTCCTTGCTGCTCTGCAAAAGCTCTCGGTTCATCCAAAAAAAATGCGCGCAAGCCAGAACTACAGGGGAATTCCCATGGCGATATTGAAGGGGAACGTGATGCCCAAGGAAGCGGTGAGATACAGCGAGGGATTGGCTTCCGGCAACGAGATGCGCATTGCGGCGGGAGCGGCAATATAGGAAGCACTGGCCGCCATCACCCCCAACATCGTCGCTCCCCCGACGGTGAGACCGACGAACCCGTCGGTCAGGACGCCGAGCACCCCATCGATGATCGGCATCACGATTCCGAACCCAACGAGAAATGCCCCGACGGTTCTCACCTCCGCCAGACGCTGGCCTGCCACCAATCCCATCTCCAGCATGAAGCGACACAGCACGCCCTTGAAGAGATCCCCAAAGAACGGTTTGGTGACCGCAATGCCGTCCGGACCGGAAATATATCCGATCACCAGGGCTCCCAGCAGGATCATCGACCCTTTGCCGGTGATGGCTTCGTGAAACACCGGTCTGATCCAATCATACCGGCGCGATATTCCATTCTCGCGCGATTCGATTTGCAAGGCCAGGTGGGCCAACAGAATGCCCGCCGGTCGGTTCGAGCACAGCCAGGAATGCCGACATATACCCTTCGGGTTTCACTTGCAGGCTCGCCAGGAATTGCGTGGCCACCGCAAACGTGACCGCACTGACCGAGCCATAGTGCCTGGCAATCGCCGCGGCGTCATACACGGAAAATTTACCGATGTTGCGAAGAATCAGGTACCCGCCAATAGGAATGATGATCCCCAGCATCAGACAGGCAACCAGGGGGAGCCAGATAGTGCTGATCCCGACGTCTCGGATCTCCGCCCCCCCCTTGCAGACCAATGGCAGCCAGCAAATACAGGGTGAGGCCGATATAGAGGGCTTCCGGCACGTCACCTCATGAAGGCTCCTTGTTAAGATGCGGGGGCGAGCTCATTCGTGTTTGTGTTTCTTTTCTGCCGAGGTCGCGAGGTAGTCAGCCCCGTGCCCATTGGGTGGTCGCGGCTGTCCATAAATCACCCTTGCTCCTGGTTTGAAGGTGAGGTAATACCACATCCATTCGGACATCACCCGCACTCGATTCCGAAATCCGATAAGGAAGAAGATGTGAATGATACTCCAAAGTAACCACGCGATGAGTCCCGATGACTCCAGGAAACCGATCTGTGCGACTGCTTTGGCCCGTCCAATGGTGGCGAGCGTGCCTCGATTCCTATAGGCAAACGGACGGCGCTGGTCAGGAGGCGTGTCATTCCGAATGAGTCTTGCCACATATCGGCCCTGTTGCATGGCCACGGGGGCCAGTCCTGGGAGAGCTTTCCCATCTACACCGACGCAGTGAGCGGCATCGCCAAGGACAAAGATCCAGGGTTCATCCGGAATGGTCAGATCGGGCTGGACTTTGACACGGCCCGACGGATCCTGCGGTACTTTGAATGACTCCAAGATAGGCGAAGCCCTGTTGCCGGCAGCCCAGAAAATATTCCCGGAGGAGACAAATTCCTGGCCGACCATCACGCCGTCGGGGCGGACATCGCTCACCATGCTGTTGAGTTTAATCGTGACCCCCATCCGTTCGAGGGTGGCGTGCGCTTTGGCTGAGAGACCCGGACTAAACCCCGAAAGAATCCGCTCGCCACTTTCCACGAGCATGATGCAGAGGTCGTCGAGCCGCAACCTGGGAAAATCAGGGCCCATCGCTTTCCATCCGATCTCGGCCAGTGCGCCTGCCAGCTCAACACCGGTCGGACCTCCGCCCACAATCACGAAGGTCAGCGGATCCTGCGAGTGTGTCGCAGCTCTTCGTCGTTCGGCTTCCTCGAAAGCCAGCAGCATGTTCTCTCGAAGGCGCACGGCATCGGCAAGAGTTTTCAATCCTGGTGCGTGGCGTTCCCATGCATCATGGCCGAAATACGAGTGGCGTGTGCCTGGCGCCGCAACGAGGATATCGAAAGGAATCGCCGGGCTCACTCTCAGGTGAACGGTGCGAGCCATCCGGTCGATTGACTGCACCTCGTCCATGACGATCCGGACATTGGGTCGTGACCGGAATGTCGTCCGTAGTGGCCAGGCGATGTCGCTGGGGGACAAGGCAGCGGTTGCGACTTGGTAGAGCAGCGGTTGGAAGAGATGATGATTTGTCCGGTCAATGAGAACAATATCGATCTCGGCTTTCCCTAGGGCTTGAGCGGCTGTCAGACCTCCGAAGCCACCACCAATAATGACGACTTGTTTGCGCGACATGATGATTGGCTCACGGCGACCCGGTTGTCATCTACTTGTTAGACGCGAGAGAGTTGAGCACTTCCCTGGCCGTAGGCGTCATTGTCATCCTATCCGCTCCTCTCATGCTGTGCCAATGCCCTTCGTGAGGGTCGTGTTCTTCGTTGGAGCTTAACTTCCGTCAGCCGCTAGCCCATGGCGGCCCAGATCTTCTGCGCGTTCTCACCAGTAAAAGTCATATCATCCTGTGCCGAGGAACTGCGTTCGAAATACAGGTGCAGCAATCCACCTCCAAGGTGCGCTTCTCGAACGAGATCGAGATTGATCGCAACCTCACCCGGACGTTCTTCATCCTTCACTTTGACGAATCGCATAACGCCTGCCTCTCTTTGGAATGTGACGACGGTGGCTCAGACGGGGCCGACGAGCCCCTGGTTGGCCAAAATCGACATACCCTATTGCGGCAGGAAAGGGCGAGTCAAGATCGCAGAGTCATCGTTTCGCACCACGGCCGATCGTCGACGCGGGGCGGACGGCTCCGCTACGGGCTGGTTTCGATTGGCTGCGAAAGCGGGCCGGCGGGAGATCGAACTCCCGTTTGAAGGCGCGGTTGAAGGACGGCTCCGACTCATAGCCGACCTCAGCGGCGATCTGCGCCACACTGTTGCTCGTGGATTTGAGCATCTGTGCGCCGAGCTGAAGCCGCCAGCGGGTCAGGTAGGCGATCGGGGTTTCCGAGAGATAGCGTCGGAAGCGCTCAGCCAGTACCGAACGAGAAATACCGACCTCGGTCGCGAGTGCGGCAATCGTCCAAGGGTGGGCGGGCTTGCGATGCAGCAGGGCCAAGGCCTTGCCGACTTCGGGGTCGCGGACTCCCGCCAGCCAGCCCGATTGTTCCCGCGGGATCTGCGCGACGTAGCGCCGCAGGGTTTCGATAAACAAGACTTCCGAGAGCTTGGCGAGCACGGCCTCACCGCCGGACCTGGATGCATCCACAGTATCTACCGAATAGCGGATGGAGTTTTCCAGCCATTGGCCTGACGCGTCGTCACGGATACTCACTTTGATGAGGGGTGGTAATCCGCCGAGGAAAATCCCGCTGAGTTGCGGCTCGCAGGTCATGTAACCGCACACGATTCTCGTAAGTTCCCCGCCTCCGCCGTACCGGGATATTTTAAGGTCCTCGGAGAGAATACGTTGCAGCTCTTTTGCATTGTCCACCGGCTTGACGGGCGAACCATTTCCGAGAATGTGTGGATCGCCGTGTGGAAAGACGACGATGTCCCCTGCGTTGAGTGGAACGGGCCGGCCGTCTCCCTCGACATGTGCGTAGCCGCGTCCTTCGGTCAGCAAATGATAGATGATGACGTGTTTGGGGTCCGGCGACAGATAGGGAGCCATGATGCGCGAGGGAGGCGAGCGAAAACCCCAGGGGGCTGAACATTCAGCGGTGTAAAAGATGGCTCCGTCGAGCTTGACGGCCTTGAGGACTTGGGACAGGACATCCATGCGGGTTCCACTGTTGGAGCGACGGAGTTTCGGCAAAGTATGCCGGACGGCGAAGCAAAGAATGTGCAGCGTATCATGACCCTGTCAAGAGAACCAGACTCCCGGATAAGACACCGCAACGAATCTCCCGTACAGTGCCATCGGTCACAGCATCTTTGATGGCGACC
>JBEVJJ010000026.1:0-5030 GCA_040510255.1 Nitrospiraceae bacterium
TCAACACCGGCGACCCGCTCAATCTCAACCGGGGATATTGGAGCTTCGACACGAATGTCGCGGTGACCTGGTTGAACGAAACGTCAGGGACGGAACTCTCTGTGGTGGCCGGCTTGATGGCCAATACCGTAAATTCGCACACCGACTACCACACCGGCACCGAATTCCACCTCGAATACGTCTTCAACCAATTCGTGACCAATTTCCTGTCCGTCGGTTTGCATGGCTACTACTATGACCAGATTGCCGATGACCGGCCGGGTCCCTCGGCCACCGCCGCACTTAACTTGCTGAATCTGAGCGCCAGCGACCTGAGGAGCAGTTCCCATGGACTCGGTCCGCAAGCCAACTGGATTGCGAATGACAACCTCACCTTCGCGTTCTCGTGGATCCACGACCTCTACACGCGCTACCGCATGCCATCGGACTACTTCTACCTCGTTACGACCGTCACGTTTTGACAGGGTGGAACGTTGAATGTAGAAACATCGCCACTGGCCAACTACGAGGTCGTCGGAAGAAAGGCGCATGGTTGACGGCATGAGGCGCAGGACGCCCTCGGATGCGCCGTGGAAGAAATGAGCGTTTTTGCCCATGCATGACATTCAGTGTTCAAAAAGGAGACCGGCGCTCATGAGAGGAGGGTTCACTATGGGAGTGCGATGGGTTCTCGCAGTGACGATTCTGACCGTGGGGCTGATGATGCCAAACGCGTCCCATGCAGGAGGCCTGTTCCTGACCGAATTCGGGACGGAAGATGTGGCCCTCGCAGGGGCCGGCTGGGCGGCGCGGGCAGAGGATGCGTCCACCCTGTTCAAAAATCCGGCCGGCATGAGCCGCCTTGAAGGCCACCACTTCCAGGGCGGACTCCAAGCCCTGTATTACGCGGGCAGTTTCAGTCCCACCGTGGCCACGTTCGGCGGTGGGGGCGGCGGCAACCCCGTCGGCGTGGTTCCGGGAGTGAGCGGCTTCTACGTGCATAGTGTCAGTAAAGATTTCAAGGTGGGACTCGGATTGTTGTCCAACTTTGGCCTCGGCCTGAAGTATGACGGGGATTGGGCCGGTCGCTATTACGTAAGAGATGCGGCGCTAGTCGGTGTGACCTTTGCGCCGGTGGCGAGCTATCGGGTGAACGACGTGCTTTCCGTCGGAGGCGGGCCCAACGTTATGGTCGGGTATCAGAAGTACACGTCCGCGGTGAACAATCTGCTCCCCAATCTAAGCGATGGGGAGCTGCAAGTGAAGGATACGACGGCGGGGGTCGGCGGGCAGGTGGGGGTCCTCCTTGAACCGACTCAGCGCACCCGGTTCGGGGTCACCTATTATTCGCCGATCAAGCTCAATTTCTCGGACCATCCCAGTCTCTCGGGCCTGGGTCCGGGCAATGAAGCCATCTTCGGAGGCCTCCGCAATGCACGGCTGGACCTGGGGGTGACCGTGCCGCAGCATGTGATGGTGAGTGCCTACCATGAACTGACGGATCGCTTCGCCATCATGGGAAACTTCGGGTGGGATAATTGGAGTCAGTTCGGCAAGATTGACGTGACGCTGGTGAATCAGGCGAGCACGTCCGCCACGACCGCCATCAATTACCAGGACACGTATCATGTGGCGATCGGAGGACAATACCGACTCAATCCCGACTGGTTGGTGAACACAGGGTTTGCCTACGACTCGTCGATGGTCAAGGCCGAGGACCGGACGCTGAGTCTCCCGGTCGGGTCGACCTACAAGTTCGGCTTGGGCGCCCAATGGCAGGTGAGGCCCACGATCGCGCTTGGCTTCAGCTATGAGTTCGTGTATCTGGGTGATCTGTCTGTCTCGCAAAATCGCGGGCCTTTGGCGGGACAGGTCAGCGGCGAATTCCCGAACGTGACGATGCATTTCTTTGCCTTCACGCTGAATTGGGGGTCGCAGGGCGTGCGTATGGGACCGGGAGGCAGGGTCCAGCCAAACGGCTGATACAGTCGACGGGAGGATGCCGATAGTGCTCAAGCGTGGCGTGTCGGGTACGAGCCTCGTGCTGAGTCTCATCTGCCTGGCCGGTTGTTCAGGAAAGGTCTATCTGTGGGAAGTGATGACGGAATCTACGCAGAAGGCTCCGTCATTCAATAAGACCGCCATGGAGCGGGAATCTGTGGCCATACTTGAAGCGCAGACGTCACCAAATCTTCGTGGCAATGAGGTCGGTCTTGCGCTCTCCCTCAAGCGGACTGTGCAGCGGGTTGCTCCCAACATGCGCCTGGTGTCACCTCAGGAGGCCGCGTCGCGAATTAATCGCCAGGGACTGGCATCCGACTATACCCGCATGAGAATGGATTACGCGCAAAGTAATATTCTGGCTCGTGATCCGCTCCGACAAATCGGGGCTGCGCTCGGCGCGCGATACGTCTTCCAACCCATTCTGGCGGCCTTCACCCAAACTTTGTACGACCGTTGGAAGGTACCGGCGTTGGAAATCAACGTCGTGCGAATTCGGGTGAGCATTCTTCGACTGGCGCTGCAGCTGTGGGATACGGAAACCGGCGATTTGATCTGGGCTTCAACGGCGGAAGGATCGTTCGAAGATGAAGCGGTCACTGAAGAACCGGTGTACTTGAGAGAGGCGGGACGGATTACGTGGGGCAGCATCATCTCCGATTTTGTGCATGACAGGACGGTTTCCCGGTACTCTCCTGCGAACAACCTCCTTGATTCGCTGATTGAACCGGACAAGGTCGATGAGGACTCACCTGGCAAGAATCCTGGCGCAGTCCCGGCAGGGCAATAGGAGTTGTTACTTGAAACAACCCAACTCTGGCCACGAGCACAGCAGTGAGCGACGCTGCTGATGGCACAAGATACATGGAGGAGCCTATGCAAGGTCGGGTCATGGCTGTCGGGATGGTTCTCCTCTCCTTCCTGACGATTCTCTCCGGATGCCAATATGTGCGGCCGACGCTCAACGCCCCCTTGAAGCAATGGGATCCGCAATATGGGTATCGATTCAGCAACGTGGCCCCACCAGAGGAAGGGAACACCGACAGCATATTCTTTATGGCCGCCTTCTCCGGTGGGGGAACTCGTGCCTCGGCGCTGGCGTTTGGCGCGCTCCGCGAGCTCGCGCATCAACGCATCCGGTGGGAAGGAAAGGAAAAACGCCTGCTGGATGAGCTCGATTTGATCTATGCCTTATCCGGCGGGACCTTCACGGGCGCCTACTAGGCCTTGTTCGGCGATCGAATCTTTCAAGACTTCGAATCCCGCTTCCTCCACAAGGATTGGGACAGCGAACTCCGAAGACGGATCCTCAGATCGCCGAGCAACTGGTTTCGGCTCTGGTCGCCTTATTATGGTCGCACCCACATCATGGCGGATCTGCTCAATGAAGCCCTGTTCGACGGGAAGACCTATGGCGATCTCGTACAACGTAGAAGCCGGCCTGGCCTGCTGATCCATGCCTCCGATATGGCCACGCTCGCACGGTTCGAGTTTCGCCAGACTCAATTCGATGCCATGTGTTCGGATCTGAGTCAGCTCCCGATCGCCTACGCCTCCGCCGCCTCCGCCGCCCTCCCCTTGGTCCTCAGCCCGATCACGCTCAAGAACTATGCGGGCCAATGCGGCTATCACCCACCACCCTGGTTACTCGAGGCCAGTCAATCCAAGAACATGTATCAACGGCAACGAGCCAAAGAGTTACTATCCTTTGACGATATCGAGAAGCGCCCCTATGTCCATCTGCTCGATGGAGGGCTCTCGGATAACGTCGCATTGAGAGGCCTCCTAGAAGGGGTCAGCGTCGCGGGAAGCCTCGAGTCGACCTTCAAGACTGTCGGAGTGAAACAGATCAAGAAGCTCGTCATCCTCGCTGTCAATGCTGAGACCAGTCCCGATGTGATGGACTATCGGAGCGATGAAATTCCGGTGTTTTCCCGTGCCTTCAGTTCCCTGGTGGATATCCCCATCAACCGCTATTCGTTGGATACCCTCTTGCTGCTCCGCTATGCGATCGAACTGTGGCGCAAGAACCTGCTCGACTTGCCGGCAGGCATCGAGACCGTCCTCGCGCGGGATGCGGAGATCTATTTTATCGACGCGAGCTTTAGCAAGATCGACGATGTGGCCGAGCAGCAGTATCTGATGAAAATCCCCACGACGCTCTACCTCACCGACGAACAGCTTGAGCATCTGTTTGCCGCCGCGTCGCGGTTGATTCGCTCTGATCCGGAGTTTCAGCGGTTGATGACCGACTTGCAAAGGAATCCGTAGCAGGAGTGCGATGGGCGAGGTCTGTTTCGGCTTGCATTCATGACCAGATGTGACTATCATATGACCATGAACAAGGTGCGTATAGCTGATCTGAAGAGCCATCTCAGCGAGCACCTTCGGAAGGTGAGAAGCGGTCGTAGTCTCACTGTGCTCGATCGGGATACTCCGATTGCCCGCATCGTCCCATACGAAGAGAATGGCGTCTCCCTCAAGGTAAGGGTCCCTGCGCCTGGTTCCACCAAGCCCGCCCGCGTCCCGCTCCCCCCTCCCCTGCGGATGCATGTGGATATTGTGAAACTCTTGCTGGAAGAGCGGTAAGGCGAACGGTGATTGCCTACCTGGATTCTTTTCTTCTACTGCGCGTCGTCCTCGGCCAGTCGAATGCTCTCCCGGAATGGCCGGCCATTGAAGGCGGAGTCGTCTCTGCCTTGGTAGAGGTTGAATGCCTCCGCAGCCTTGATCGCCTTCGATTGTTGGAAAATCTCAGCGATGACCAGATCGCTGTGCGACGAGAAGCTGTATACCGACTGCTTGATACTGCCGAAATGATCGAGCCCATACGGCCGGTTTCAAGCCGTGCGGCGCAGCCGCTCCCGACGGCGCTGGGTACGTTGGACGCGATTCATCTGGCGACGGCTCTCCTGTGGCGTGAACAGGGACATGCGGTTCTCGTGATGGCTACCCACGATGAAGCTCTGGCCACGGCTGTCAAGGCGAGCGGTTTCCGCGTCGTCGGCATCTAGCCCGCATCCCCACAGCCTTCCAGCCTACTCTTTCCC
>JBEVJJ010000027.1:0-20624 GCA_040510255.1 Nitrospiraceae bacterium
CTTTTCCCTCCCAGGCGATCGTATAGGGATTGGTCGGACATCGTGGTCTGGCTCGACCCTCCCATTGTGTTGCACGCAGCCATACTCAAAGCAACCCCGATGATCAATGCAAGCGATGGCAAGCGCATAAACATGGTCGTACCTCCTCGTTAGGGGTTTCATTGTTTGAATCTCGTTCGCGAGACCTGCCGGCGATCTGATAGTTTCTACGGCAGTCTGATAGGAGTGGATGTGTTGCAGTGAAAAAATAGATGCGTGACGTGGGAACCCCTGACCGTCGCTCTGACCGGCATGTGGGAAAGACAGGGAACCAATGAATGGTGAGCCGGTGGAACTGCCTGGCCTATGGTTCCATTACTTTGCTGGGTGCTGTCTCATCGTTCGCGCGCGCAATCCCAGCCAACCATACATGAATGCGTTCACGACCAGGACGACGATGCCGAAGATGTATTGCGTATCGCTGGTCAGGCCTGCGGGATAGAGGAGAGAGAGGAGATAGCGAGAGAGAAAATCCTGTTCGTACCCTGGTTCACCGCCGCGTACACGAAGCCAATTTTCGACGGGCGTCAAGGGACAGATCCATCCAGTGAACTCGATCACCGCGCCCCAGACTGCTGCCGGAAGATGAATCCATGCGATCTTCCGCCATTTGACGACCAAGAGTCCCCCGCCAATGACAAAGAGGACGAAGGCGAGATGACACAGCATGACAAGGTCGGCAAGAACTGTGTACAGCATAGTGAGTTTCAGAATAGAGTCGGACGGTGCGTCTCTTCCGGGTAAATGAGGTGTCCATCCGTCTGCTTCGCAAAGCTAGTCACCGTGTGAATCTGGGTATTCGCCGCTGAAAGGATATGCACAACTGTCCACCCATGAACCAGCAGCGTGTCGGAGATAAGCCATCGATGGCAACGCCAGGGTACTGCCTCCGCGCACATGATGACCGTTCTCGGGGCGGAACGTGTCTCGACATGCTCGGGGTGGGCGGGTGAGATCGGGGCGGAACGCGTCCGTTGGGAAAGGGGCCTGTCTTGACAGGCCTGGGGCGGGCGGGTCAGACGCCGTTCGGGATGAGCGGGTGAGATCGGGACGTAGCGTGTCTCTATACGCTCGGGGTGGGTGGGTAAGAATGATGTCGAGTTCCGAACCAGTGCCATAAGCTCTTCGATTGCCGTTTGAAATTCTTGCGTCAGCATATGATCCGCATAGCCGCGGAAGCCAGCATTCCTCCAACCCAGATTGATGGAATCAGGCCGGCTCGACCGGCGACCGCCAAGGCCGACCATGTGTTGATACGAGATGCCGGCAGCGTCAAGGGATTGAGCCAACGCGGTGTTGTCAAACTGCGGATAGCGCCGTGAGGCTGGGAACCGGCGCACATCGACAAGCATCTGGATGCCGGGCACCTTCAGAAGGCCAATGAACTCTTCAATGGAGCGAGTGGAATGCCCGACCGTCCACATGGTCGGAGTCTCGCCGTCATCGGTGCGGTGGCAGACTCGATCATACATTATTTCATAATGCGCGCATGGCTGCAGTGGAGGATTGACGTGAAGGGATGCGGTAACAACTCAGCCTGTTTAGACTGATTGATAAGAAGGAAAAGGCTGAGAAGTGGGGATCATCGGACCCAATGATGTGGCATGCGGCTAACCGCGCGGGAGTCATGGTTATCCATCGGCCGAGGACGCAGTCGTAGCCCATTCTATCAGTTGTTCGCGATCCTCAACAATCTCCACCGGTACTTCGTAATAGGTCTTGAGAGTCTGTCGGGCGCTGGGCTGGAATGGCTTCATCCCGTGCTTGAGATAAGCTGCGCGGCTCGTCTCGTCAGTCTTGAAATAGAGTCGACTCTTATGGACAATGGCGAAAAACACCCCCTCTCGGTAAAGCCCGTATCCACCGAACATGGCTCTGCACGTCATGCCGCGTAGGTCTGTAAGTTGATCCAACACGAATTCCTTGAACCCATCGGTGGGTCGTGCCATTCGATTCTCCTAGAACGGTTTCCGAGCCGTGACGAATCGCACAGCGATCGGAAGGGCGATACCCTCCTCTCGCTGATACTGCGCGGCGGCGGTTGTAATTCGTTCCTGGACCAGGCGTTTTTGGTCAGCAGACAGCTTTTCAAGAAGATTCTGGATGGGAGCGGCGAGATCGATGAGGCTGTTGTAATAGTCGGCGGCCGACGGATAAACGATCTCTGCCGTCATCTCCTCCTCGGCCACACACAACAGACCAGCCTTCTGAGTCAGTGCTGCGAGATCCCCGGGCTTCGCGAGGCGGAAGATGCCTGGTGCGTCGGGATCCGGCGGAGGCAGGTCGATGAATTGTTTGATCGTATCGAGCGGGATGCGAATATAGGGGTTCTTGTCTGGGGCTGACCATACAGCCGCAGCCAGATAGCCGCCACCCTTGAGCACACGCGCGAGTTCTTCAAGCCCCTTGGACACGTCTGGAAGGAACATCAGACAGAATCGCGTGGTGACAGCGTTGAACCGGCCACCCTCAAAGGGGAGTTTCGATGCGTCGTGCGTCCGGAATTCGATGTTGGATAGTCCGAGTGTCGCGGCCTTGCGACCGGCCACGGCCAACATTCGTTCAGCCAGATCGATGCCCACCACATGCCCGTCGGGCCCCACAACCTGGGCGGCCAATAGCGCGGGATAGCCGGTGCCGGAGCCGACATCCAAGACTCGGTCTCCCCTTCGCAGTCTTGCGTCCGCCACGAGTCTGTGGTTGAGGAATGTCATGTTTCGATCGAAAAACTGATCCCATCGTTCCCATCCCGACGCGACGCGGTTCCAATCCTGTCGCTGGGTCTCGATCATTTGTTGTGGTGTGAGTTGCGGCATCGTGGTCTCCTTTGGCGCGTCTCAGACGCCGCCGAGCGTACCTCCTATGGATCTAGTCGGATGGTCTCATCGTGGGTTCCTTCCCTGCGAGACCGCCAGTGATCTCGTTGGCCGTCTGCCGGTCACTGCCGGTACGTCGTGCGGCGCGCGCCTCATCCCATTCGTCTAGCGTTTTCGGCCAGTCGGTTCTCAGAAGAAGCGACAACGCGCGGTCTGCGAGAAGCTTGCCGTTTGTCTGGCAGGTGGCGCAATAATTCGTTTCATTCTCCGCGTGAACAATGCGTTGTACTGGATTGCCGCAGATCGGACAGGGCTGTCGGTATCGTCCGTGCACAGCCATGCCCTCCCGGAACGCCGTAACGTGTTCGGGAAAGCCGGTGCCCGTTTCTCGCCGCACACGATCGATCCATCCTTTCAGGACGGTCTGGGTGGACTGGAAGAGTCGCTCAATCTCATCATCAGTCAGGGTGTGGGTCAATTTCACCGGAGAGAGGCGGGCCGCATGAAGAATCTCATCGGAGTACACATTGCCGACTCCGCTGAAGAGGCGCGGATCGGTCAACGAGCGTTTGAGTGTATGGTTCTCGCGGGTCAGCACAGAGCGAAACGACGCGAGATCGGCCTCCAATGGTTCGATCCCTCCCATCGCAAACTGACTCAGGGCATGTTCTCCTCTGACGACATGCAACGACGCACGTTTCTTACTGCCCGCTTCAGTCAAGACCAGCGTGCCAGGGGTGAAATCGAACGCAGCTGACCCGGTCTTGCCCGGAATCTTGCTGGCGGTCTTCCTCCAATGCAGACGGCCGGCGATCATCAGATGAATCACGAGAAAGAGCTCCGATGTCACAGCCAGGATCAGCCGTTTCCCTATTCGCGATACCTTTACGACGGTACCACCTTCCACTTCGCCGAGAGACGGCTCGGCTGTTCTCAGCAGGAACGGACTGACCAGGCGAACTTTGACCAAACGCTGTCCCACCGTCAGGCGTTCGAGCGTCTCTCGGTATACCGTCAAATCAGGCAGTTCAGGCATGAATCGAGGACTGGCACTCCATTCCGGAAAAATTACTATCAGTTGATGGATACCTCGACAGCTTTTCCATCGGTCTCCTCATCCCCGGATAAGGAGTACAGATGTTCCAAGCTCGCGACCGGTGCATCGGCTGCAGAGATATCGGCTACCCGACTATTAGGGGCGAAAAAGCGAATCCCGATAAAGGCCGGTGGTACATCGTCACGCTCCAATGAATCCGAGGAAAATTCAGTCAAGCACGGCAAGATCATTCAGATCAAGTGTTCCTGCGCTCATACAAGGAGATATCAGAGATGAGGTAGATTTCACGATCCTTGGCAGAGAATCCTAGCGTCTCCAAATAACTGGTCCCACCGGAATTCGACCGGTATGACGCCGCAGGGGGAATCCCTAGGTCCCAGCCGGAAGAGGGAGGACTATCTATGATGTCGCATGTTCAAGGGACTTCGATCCTATGCAACTGAGCGAACTGGTAGCCGTCGTCCGCAAGGTCAGGGCGACGACTAAGAAAAACGAAAAAATCACGCTGCTGGCTGAATGTCTGCGTCAGGCGGCGGGGACCGAGATCGAACTGACTGCCCTGTATTTGGCCGGTCTCCTGCCTCAAGGCAAAATCGGTGTAGGCTGGCGCCTCATTCAAGATGCGATGACCGAAGGGCCGGCTGCCGGAGAGTCGCTCACCCTCAGCGCTGTCCAGACTCGCCTGGATCTCATCGCAAGGGATCAAGGATCGGGATCGGCAGATCGAAAAATTAGGGAGCTCCGTGCGCTTTTCGGGCGCGTCAGGCCGGATGAACGACGCTTTCTCTCCCAACTCCTGGTCGGCGAGCTTCAACAGGGCGCGCTGGAAGGCCTGGTGATCGAAGCGATTGCGAAAGCCGCTGATTGTCCCGCGCCGCGAGTTCGAGAGGCATTCATGTTCTCTGAGAACATCGGGGCAGTGGCGCGTGCTGCGCTGGAATCAGGCACGGCGGGACTGGATCGCTTCTCCCTGACGTTGTTCAAGCCGGTTTCTCCGATGTTGGCCAACAGTGCTGAAACGACGACTGAGGCCCTTTCGCGGCTGGGAGAGGGAGCATTCGAGTACAAGCTCGATGGCGTCCGCATTCAAGCGCATAAAGGGGATGGAGAGGTGAGGCTGTTTACCCGCCAACTCCAGGACGTAACGGATCGCATACCCGAAGTGGTGGAACTGATTCGATCGCTGCCGGTGCGAGCAGCGATACTCGAAGGCGAAGCCATTGCCCTACGATCCGACGGACGGCCGCGGCCGTTTCAGACGACCATACGCCGACTCGGAAGAAGAAAAGACGTGGAAAGCCTCCGGCAGGAGGTCCCGCTCTCTACGTTTCTCTTTGATTGTTTGTACATCTCAGGGGAAGGTTCGCTGATTGCGCAGCCGTACCAGCGCCGGGTTGACACGTTACGGCGAATCATTCCGTCACGATCGTTGATACCACACTTAGTCACCGGAGATCCGGGACAGGCGGATCATTTCCTAAGGCAGGCTCTCGATGCGGGTCATGAAGGCGTCATGGCGAAATCGATGACGGCTCCCTATACCGCAGGACAGCGAGGATTCTCTTGGCTGAAACTCAAAGCGGCCATTACGCTGGATCTGGTGATTCTTGCAGCCGAGTGGGGCCACGGGCGTCGGTCCGGGTGGTTATCCAATTTGCACCTCGGGGCCCGCGATACCGAGAGGGGCCAGTTTGTGATGCTTGGCAAGACCTTCAAGGGACTCACGGACGATATGCTGATATGGCAAACCCAGAAGTTGCTCACGCTCGAGGACCATCGTGACGAGTGGACCGTTCATGTACGTCCGGAAGTGGTCGTCGAGATCGCGTTCAGTGACGTCCAAGCATCGCCTCGTTATCCTGCCGGTCTCGCGCTGCGTTTCGCGCGTGTGAAGCGATACCGATTGGACAAACCGGCTTCCGAAGCGGATACGCTGGAGACCGTGCGCGCGTACTTCGATCGCAGTCGCATGTAACCACCGTCCGCATCTTCCCAAAGAAATGTTGTCACCTAGGGATTCTGCCGGCAGCGCTCGGATGCACGTGACGATGTATTGCGGGCGAGCTGAGCCCCGGCCGCCATCGATGCCTAGCATCGTGCGCAGACGAGACCGGCGGCGCTACCGGGGATCGGCGCGGTCCTTTTCCAGGCGGTTCAATACTTCTTCGGCCACAAGGTGATGCCCGTCGATATTGTAGTGGGCATGGCGTCGAAATGGAAAGAGTGAGAGTGGATCGGGGTGAGAGGCGAATGCGCGATGGATGTCCACGATTGGAATTCCCAATTCACCGACAATCTGCACAACTGCCGCACGATCTTGACTCGCCAGTTCCGGACTTCGATAGCGTGCCCAGGTGGGGAGATAGACAAAATACAGCCGCCCTCCCCATGCGGCGGCAGAGGTCCGAGCCTCGATAAGAATAGCCCGGAAGAGTTCCAGATCTTCCTTCCCCGACTGAGCGCTGGACGTTTTCAGAAATTCTACGAGTTCGGCGGGCAATCCATCACGCGCAGGACGCTTGTTGATGACCGATTGCACCGATGTTCGGAGATGCTGAAGTTTGAGAAATGCCTCTGGGTCGAATGAGACCTCTTGCGCGTGCATCGCTCCTTCAAGGTAGGTTGTCAGGGCCTGATCGATCTCTTCCTGTCGATCAATCAAGCGTTGAGAGAAGGGTGTTCCCAGATATTGCCTCAACAATGGAGCGTTCTTTTCCCGCTCGTCGAGATCCCGACTGTCGTTTCCTTCGTAATAGAACCACAGCACGATTTCAGGGCGCAGAGATGCCGCATATTCCTTCAGCGTGGCAAGCATCGCCAGTGGACCGTTTCCGTCAACACCGAGATTGACGGTTGCCGGAAAACGGGATCGAATCACCGAGACGAATCCTTTTTCCGTCGGAACACATGCGCCGTGGGTAAACGAGTCGCCGAGGGCCACAATTTGTACGGGGTCCTTGTGCCAAAGGCCAGGAGGATTATGAAATCCATGCTCGTCACTGTCATAGATGATGTATTCGCCGCTTTCATTACAAAACACTGTGGTCACATGAGAAATACTCGCCAATGGAAGAAATTCTTCCTGTCCAGATTTTAGAAGGGCCTTAATGCCTCCCTTACCGTCTCCCTCCAAGAGGACGGATAGAAAAATGTGTGGGAATGCGTGGATGCCACGGCTTCTCAGGTCTCGTACCACCTGCAACCTGGTCCTTGAATCAAAGGATGCGTTCAGGGCTTTCTTTTCCTTGATACGATCGATGGCGATCTCAGTCGTGACATCCTCAGGAAAATTCAGCCAATCCCACGCGCTGAAACGGCTGGGGGTAAAGAGGACCTGCCCTAACAGCGCTTCCGCGGTATAGAGGCTAATGGCGGTTGAAAGCAGTGCCAATACCGCATTAATTCTTGTCGAGACAGCAAGACGTAGGGCCGAAAAGAACATCACTGCGATCAGCAGCAAGCTGAGATAGTGTGAGGTCCAGCCATGACGGCTGATGTTGAAGAGGAGGAACAAGAGACTTGAACATCCTGCCAGTATCAGAATGGCATCTGCCAACTTACCTGCGCTACGCATCTACAGCCTCGTCATTTATACGCACATGACATTCAGGAAGAGTGTCATCACATCGCGCGATGTTCCTACCCATAGATGTGGTCCCCGACCTGGCATTGTGCGTTGATCAATAAAGAAAAACCTGCCGCTTCGACAGGCGCTACATTACCGGACATCCGTCGGGACAGGCAATTGTTGAATATAATCAGCGGTGGGGTCCTCGGCCTTGAGGAGGCCGCTTCCTTCTTGCGGCTGGGAAACAGTCCTAGCAGCGGCCACGACAATGACGGAAAGATCGCGGGCCGAAATACCGTGGACCGAAAAACACGCGCGGACCAAAATATGGCCGGTAGAAATAGGAAGAACCGTAGTACCAGGGACTGCCCAGGTACAAACCTACTCCGACCGGAGGATAGGAGTAAAACTGGACCGGAGGAACTGAGGCGGCGGCACGGGATGTTTCGGAGAGTTGCCGGTGCAGGTTGGCAGTCGCGGCGCGGTGACGGTCAGCCTGTTCCTTCAATTGGTTGACCGACTCCTGTTGTGACTTCAATTCCCCTTCGAGTTTCGAGATTGCTTCGCGCTGCACTTCGATGAACGCTTGGAGACATCGGGTGTGAGCATCACCATGGTAAGCCGAGCATTCCCATGGGTCGGCTGATTCGTTGGCCAGAACGAGGCCGCCCGACCAGCTGCAGTGAACAATCATCGCCGTGAAGACGATTGAGCGGCTACACCCCCAAAGAGAATGTGGTATGTGACTCAGTAGAGCCATAATTCCCTCCCCGCCCGTGTGTGCATATGGATACTCTACCACGAGAATCGGTCGGAATTCCTGCACACGTTCCTTCTGTTGAAAACGCTCTTGTCCATAACCGGTTGCCCGGTATGATCGGCTGGAATCGACTTGCATTTAGCGACCCACAGCGATACAAGAGGAGCGCGACAAGGGGTACGGGAGGTGCCTATGGCGGATCAAAAAATTATTGCGGTGGTCGGAGCGACAGGAATGCAAGGAGGTGGCCTGGTTCGTGCCCTCGCGAACGAGCCGAATGGCGCATTCAAGTCTCGCGCCTTGACACGGAGCGTGACCTCAGACAAAGCCAAGGCATTGGCCAGGTCGGGAATCGAGACGGTGACTGCCGACCTCGATGATCTCGTAGGGCTACAGCGAGCGTTCGCCGGAGCCTACGGAGCCTTTTGCGTGACAAACTTCTGGGAGCATCTCTCTCCCGAGAAAGAGCTGGCGCAGGCCACCAATCTTGCAGAAGCGGCAAAGCGCGCCGGCCTGCAACATGTTATCTGGTCGACATTGGAAGATACGAGGCGCTGGGTGCCCTTGAGCGACAACCGGATGCCGACACTGATGACTAAGTATAAGGTTCCGCACTTCGATGCGAAGGGTGAGGCGGATCGACGCTTTGCCGATCTTGGCGTCCCCACCACCTTTTTGCTTACGTCGCTTTATTGGGACAATCTGATCTACTTTGGAATGGGGCCGAAAAAGGGTCCCGATGGGAAACTGGCTATCGCGTTTCCGATGGGCGACAAGAAACTTCCCGGTATCGCGGCCGAGGACATCGGCAGATGTGCGCTCGGGATCTTCAAGAGGGGACGGGAATTTATCGGAAAGACTGTCGGAATTGCCGGCGAACATCTCACCTGTGCGCAGATGGCCGTGGCGCTGAGCCAGGCGTTGGGGCAGGAGGTGCACTATCATGCCGTCACTCCGGAGACGTATCGGGCGTTCGGGTTTCCCGGTGCGGACGATCTGGGCAACATGTTTCAGTTCAAGCGCGACTTCAATGACATCTTTTGTGGGGCACGCGATCCAGCCGTCGCCCGATCCCTGAATCCGTCACTGCGAACCTTCCAAACCTGGCTGGCAGAGAATAAAGACAAGATTCCCTTGTCCTAACAAATATTGACCGCCTCAGCGCGGCAGGTGGTTCCCAGGACCTGACGTCGGGTCAAGGTCCCGCGCTCTGCCACGAGTCATTGAAGATAGTGTCGGGCACGATTGTACGTCTTCCGATCCGGCGAGCGGCTCCTGCAGCCATAGCAGGTTTTTGTGAAACGAAGATTGCACGTGACATCGTCCCCCGCTACACTCTGCCGATTTCAAACGTGTGACCCTCGATGATGACGGCTCCTTCCGTGCGTGCCGACCCTACGACCTACGCATGATCCTGTGGTGTGTCATCCTGTATCTCCTCGCGTCGGTGGGAATCGGGTTGTACGCAGCGAGACGCGTCCATTCGACGAAAGACTTTGCCGTCGCCGGGAGGACCCTTCCGCTTCCGGTGGTGACAGCAACGGTGTTCGCCACCTGGTTCGGCGCAGAAACGGTGCTGGGGATTCCCGCAACCTTTGTCAAGGAAGGCCTGGGGGGCGTGGTCGCCGACCCATTCGGTTCCAGTCTCTGTCTGATTCTCGCAGGACTGTTTTTCGCTCGCCGGCTCTATCGCTTGAACGTGTTGACCATCGGGGACTATTACCGGATTCGCTACAATCGCGCGGTCGAGGTGCTGTGCACCCTCTGCATCGTGGCATCGTATCTCGGCTGGGTGTCCGCACAGATCAAAGCGCTCGGGTTAACCTTTCATGTTGTCACGGATGGAGCGGTGGCGCAGCCTCTCGGGATGGTCATCGGCGCCGCCATCGTGCTGACCTATACGACCTTCGGCGGCATGTTTTCCGTGGCCATTCTCGACTTCGTGCAAATCACCGTGATCATGGGCGGGATGCTCTATATCGGATCGGTGATCACCGGCTTGACCGGCGGAGTTGCCGCCGTCTTGACTCATGCCGCTGCGGCGGGCAAGCTCACCTTCTTTCCATCGGCCGGGATCACGGCATGGATTCCTTTTATCGGCGCATGGATCACGATGATGTTGGGATCCATTCCGCAGCAGGATGTGTTTCAGCGGATCACCTCGGCAAAAGATGAACGGACTGCGGTCCGTGGATCGATACTGGGCGGGAGTCTGTATTTCCTTTTCGCATTTATTCCAATGTTTCTAGCGTATTCCGCCACTCTGGTTGACCCGGATCGTATCAGCGCGCTCCTGGAAAAGGATTCGCAGTTGGTTCTGCCCACCTTTATCTTGCAACACACGCCGCTCGTGGCGCAGGTGATTTTTTTTGGCGCGGTGCTCTCGGCTATCATGAGTTGCGCGAGCGCAACGTTGCTGGCGCCGTCGGTCGCGTTCAGCGAGAACATTGTGAGAGGAATGGTTCCCGGCATGAGCGACCGGGCTTTCCTGCGGACCATGCGTATGGTGCTCGTTGGTTTTACGGCAGTGGTCTTGGCATTCGCCCTGAGTTCCGACGCCTCCATCTTCAAAATGGTAGAGAGCGCCTATAAGATCACGTTGGTGTCGGCCTTTATTCCCCTGTTTGCCGGACTCTACTGGTTGCGAGCCACGAGCATGGGCGCGCTCTTGTCCATCGGGGCCGGTGTCTCGACGTGGATTGCTCTGGAGTTGTTCGGTCACAGCGCTGTCTGGTCTCCGCAACTGGTGGGATTCTTGACTGCCGCCGTCGGGATGATGGTCGGATCGCTGCTTCCAAGACAGGGCAATCAGGCTCTTCGTCCGTGGGTGGACGGTCCAGGTTCTTCTCAAAGATAACGTGAATGCTGGGAGATCATGCTACACCTTGAAATCTTGAGAGGCTTGCCTCCAGCCTTGGAATACTCGCCATCGAAGTTCCTCCTCTCGAACCATGATGCCCCATTGGTTCCAACTCATACGCAGGGAGCTACGGGTTGAGGCTACTCGCCCTAGGCCTGGAATAAGTTTCCCCGTCCCATCACAATGGCATCGAGTACTGGATGGAGATCTCGATATGACGGTTCCTGTGTTGCTGGTGGTCATATTTTTTGGCGGTGGACTCGGACTGTCGTCAGGCGAGGTCGTCTCTCCCCCGCTTCTCGCTCCTGACACACCCGTCGGGGCAGAGACTCCCGGGCCGGCATTGAAATATGAGACAGATAGACGGGTCTATCATCAGGGGGATGTGGTCAGGATTACCGTCACCAATGTCTCGAATGTCCCCACTCCGATTGTCAACACGCCTCTCGTCGATGGAGGATTCGCGGTCCTGGAAATCAAGACTCAGGAAGGCCAGTGGAAGCCGGTCGAATTGGTTGCGGCCACTGATGTGCATTCCTTTCGCTCGCTGGGGCCGGGAGAACAGTATGAGTATGTCTGGAAGGCCACGAGAGAGGCTCATGGGGAGGTGACAGTTCGTCCCGGCACTTACCGTATTGGCTTTGGACGACCCTTCTATACTCATCCGTTCGAGATCATCGACAAATAGTCGGCGCATCCCTCCATCCTAAACCGAGCCGACTCAGCAATTCGTTCGAACCACCCCGACCGGCCTTTCCCTTCCTGTTCGCTTCAGGATCCCTTCAGCATCTTCACCCAATATCCTGTAACCTTTTTGCGGGGCCCTGCGACTAGGAGAGTAGGGAATGACTTTGCCGGCGGTCGCGACGGCATAGAGTTCCCATTCACCACAGGGAGGTTCACATGATTCCGATACGTATCATGACACTTGGAGTTGCGGCAGGACTACTCGTCTTCACGGTCGGCGCCGGTCCCGCCTGGGCGGACGGGGGAAGAGGGTGTGGAGGGGGCCATTTTCTTGGAATGGGCCATGGCACTCATGGTCATGGAGGAACCGCACATCGCCTCAACCGATTGTTGCAGCATAAGCAGGATCTGGGTCTCACAGATGAGCAGGTGACGAAGTTGAAGGGGCTCTCCCTTGATCAGGATCGTGCAAGGATCAAAGCGCATGCCGATGTGATGGTCGCCGCACGCGAGCTACGTTCTCTCGTCTCCGACGAGAAAGCAGAACTGTCCGTGATCGAAGCCAAGGTCAATGAACAGGAGGCATTGGAAGCCAAGCTACGGATGATCGGAATCAAGGGCAAGCGGGATCTCTACGCGGTGCTCACCCCGGAGCAGCGCAATAAGTACAAGACATTTCGAGAACAGCTGCGCCATGGCTATGGGTCACGCATGATGAAGGCCGATGCGGGCGATGGGATCGGTGACCAGGGCCAAGTTGGCGTGAGCGGTCCCCTGCAATCAAAACCCGACATGCCAAACGACGGCGCCCCATCGAGCTAGAGCGCCCGGTGCATGGCGTGACGCTGATAGGGTTCGTGATCGGGATGGGGTATGATGCGAGCGGCAGGCCGCTACCGGGCGGCCTGCTCTCTCCATCGGAGCGTGCCGCTGGTGTCGGGTGACCTGCAGATCATCAATCGGGTGCTCCAGGGGGAGGTCGAGTGCTTTTCCGAATTGATCGACCGGTATCAGCAGCATGTGAGGAGAATCGTGAACCGACACGTACCGTCGGACCATGTCGCCGAGGTCGCCCATGACGTATTCGTTCGGGCCTACACCGGTCTTGCCGGATTCTCAACGGGAGTGCCGTTCGAACACTGGCTCTCCGGTATCGCCGTCCGCACCTGCTATGACTTCTGGCGGTCGAAAAGCCGGGAGGATATGCCGGTCAGTGCATTCACTACGGAGCATGACGCATGGGTCGATCAGGTCCTGGCCGATGAATCTGACGCACGCTTCCAGGAGCAGGTCAGACGACAGGAGACGACGGAATTTCTGCAGCGGGCGTTACAGCACCTGTCACCGGAGAATCGGCTCGTCTTGACGCTGGTGCATCTTGAAGGGCATTCCGTCCGCGAAGCCGCCCGGCTGCTCGGCTGGAGTATCGTGAATGTCAAAGTCCGGGCCCATCGGGCGCGGCAGGCGCTCCGTCGGCTCTTGCGTGGAAAGGGAGATTCCGCATCATGAAGTATAGCGACGATGACCTCAATAAACTCGAACGGCTTTTGGCACATGCGCATCGTGCTCGACCGGAACCGTGGCTTGACGCCGCCTGGTCCCGAGGGGTGATGCGAGACATCCGCAGAGAGGCGGCAAACGTTCCACACGAACGATCCGCGTGGGTCGAGCGGCACGTGTGGCGAACCGCGGCGGTGGCGGCCCTGTTTGCCGTGATTTTTGCAGGTTCCGCGTTGTTGTACACAGCGGTGGGGGGAGGCGATCTCACCGCGGTCCTGGCCGAGGGGTTGGATCCCGCTCCTACGCTGATGGAATAGGGTTTGACAGGAAGGAGAGGCGGCATGAATCGAGAGAGACTGTGGATCGGACTCATCGTTCTATTCCTGGCCGGCACATTGACGGGCATTGTCGGCACGATGCTCTACTGCCGTTACGAACAGGAACACCGGTGGGAACATGGTCCGGGGGCACAGCAGGAGCGCGTCACACAGAAGCTGGCTCATGAGCTGTCGCTCACCTCGTCGCAGCGGGACGCCATCAAACCGGTCGTCGCCCGCGCGCATCTGGAATTGCTCACATTGCGTGTCCGGCACCAGCCTGAGGTTGAACAGATTCTCACGGACAGCATGAAGGACATGAAAGGCACATTATCGCCGGAACAGCAGGGCAAGTTGGACGTGCTCTACGCACGGCTTCAGCGTCGCTGGTCCATGTCCCGTGATTTCCTGCGGGATGCGGGGGGGATGCGGAAATAGATGGCGTCACCATGGCCGCCCGCAAAGCGTATGGGCATGAGAGACGGCTTCATGGTCACCCCGTATCCGTGAGTCCATCCCGGACCGGATGATCGTTTCTGAATCAAGCTTGAGTTCCCCTGAAGGGTGACCCATGATGGGTACCACGGGAGGCAGGACGAGAAGATGACGATGCCGGAGCGTGCCGGGAAGGATCATATGCCGGAGTCAGTCAAGTTTGCACGTTTGGTGAAGCGGTCTCTGGTTGTCCTCCTGGTTGCCAGCCTGCTGGCGATCGGGACCTACGCCGTCGTGTCGAAATCCGGAGAGGAACAGTCCCGAGCCGCCGGACGGACCAGCAGCGCACAGGCTCGAGTCGTGCCTGTGGTGACCGCTGCGGCGAAATCCGGCGAGATCGGCGTCTATCTCAACGGACTCGGCTCCGTCATCCCCTTCAACACCGTGACCGTACGGAGCCGTGTGGACGGACAACTCATGCACGTGCTCTTCAAAGAAGGGCAGCTGGTGCGCAAGGGCGATCTGCTGGCCCAGATCGATCCGCGGCCCTTTGAAGTGCAACTGACCCAGGCGGAAGGACAAATGGCGCGGGATCGCGCGGCGCTCAAGAACGCCCAACTGGACTATGAACGATATCGCGGGCTCGTCAAACAGGGATTTGTTCCCAAGCAACAATTGGACACGCAAGAGGCGTTGGTCCGTCAAAGCGAAGGGATCGTCAAGGCCGATCAAGGGCAGATCGATAATGCGAAGCTGCAGCTGACGTACTGCCGTATTACGGCGCCCATCGATGGACGCGTCGGGTTGCGACTCGTCGATCCCGGCAACATGGTCCGTTCGTCCGATCCCAGCGGCCTTCTCGTGATCACGCAACTCCAGCCCATCACCGTCGTCTTTACCATCCCCGAAGATAGCCTGCCGGCTGTGATGGACAAGGTGAAAAGCGGAGATCGGCTGCAAGTCGAGGCATTCGATCGGGAGCACAAACGGATGCTTGCAAGCGGATCTCTTCTTACCGTGGACAATCAGATAGATCCCAGTACGGGCACCGTCCGGCTCAAGGCGGTGTTCCCGAACGATGACAATGCGTTATTTCCGAATCAGTTCGTGAATGCGCAGCTCCTTCTGGACACGAAGCGTGGGGCAACGATTATTCCATCGGCAGCGATTCAGCGGGGCCCGCAAGGCACCTTCGTGTATGTCGTCAAGCAAGATCGGACGGTGGGGGTGAGACCGGTGAGTGTCGGGGTGACGCATGCGGAAGACTCGTCCATTGAAACCGGCCTGTCTCCCGACGAACTGGTCGTGGTAGACGGCACCGAGAAACTCCGCGACGGCACGCCAGTCGAAGTCCGCACGTCCGGCGAACCCCCCTCGCAACGACCGGAGGGGACCGGCCCGGATGCAGCTCCGGCTCAGAAGGACAAACAGACGTGAATCCCTCGCGGCTGTTTATCCTCCGGCCAGTCGCCACTGCGCTGACAATGGTGGCCCTGCTGCTTGCCGGCAGCATTGCCTATCGAGAGTTGCCGGTTTCCGCACTGCCGCAAGTCGATTATCCAACCATCCAGGTGACCGCCTTGTATCCCGGGGCCAGTCCCGAGGTGATGGCCTCGTCCGTGACAGCACCGCTCGAACGGCAATTGGGACAGATGCCCGGCCTTAATCAGATGACCTCGACCAGTTCAGGCGGCAGTACCATCATCACGCTGCAGTTCAGCCTGGACTTGAATCTGGACGTCGCTGAACAGCAAGTGCAGGCTGGAATCAACGCCGCCTCGACCTTCTTGCCGCGCGATCTGCCGACGCCTCCCATCTATAGCAAGGTCAATCCGGCCGACGCGCCGATTCTGACACTGGCATTGACGTCGGAGACCATGCCTCTCCCGCAGGTTGAAGATCTGGCCGAAACACGGTTTGCGCAGAAAATTTCTCAACTATCGGGCGTGGGCCTCGTGAGCATCGGAGGAGGGAAGCGGCCCGCGGTACGCATTCAGGCGAATCCCAGAGCGCTCTCCGCATATGGATTGACCATGGAAGACCTGCGGATGGCCATCGCGGCGGCGAATGTCAACCAGGCCAAAGGCGTGTTCGATGGGCCGCGACGCGCCTCGATCATCAATGCGACGGATCAACTGTTGACCAGTCGGGACTACCGGCCGCTCATCGTCTCGTATCGCAATGGAGCGCCTGTCCACCTGTCCGAAGTGGCCGATGTGATCGATGACGTGGAAAATGTCAAGCAGGCGGCGTGGATGGATGAGGCGCCGGCGGTGATCGTCAACATCCAGCGCCAGCCGGGCGCCAATGTCATTGAGGTGGTGGATCGCGTCAAGAACCTGTTGCCGCAACTGCAAGGCGCTTTGCCGCCCTCCGTCGGCGTCACCGTGTTGACCGACCGTACGACGTCCATTCGCGCGTCGATTCGTGACGTGCAGTTCGAACTGATGCTCGCGGTGGCATTGGTGATCATGGTGATCTTTCTGTTTCTGCGGACGCTCTCCGCGACGATCATCCCCGCCGCCGCGGTGCCCTTGTCCCTGGTCGGGACGTTCGGCGCCATGTATCTGATGGGGTTCAGTCTCAACAATTTGACGTTGATGGCCTTGACGATCTCGACTGGGTTCGTCGTGGATGACGCCATCGTGATGATCGAGAACATCGCTCGGTATATCGAGAAAGGCGACTCGCCTTTGCAAGCCGCGCTCAAAGGCTCGCAGCAAATCGCGTTTACCATCCTATCCCTCACCATCTCCCTGATCGCCGTGCTCATACCGTTGTTGTTCATGGGAGATGTCGTCGGTCGATTGTTCCGGGAGTTTGCCGTGACCCTCAGCATCACGATCCTGATCTCGGCCCTTGTCTCTTTGACCTTGACGCCGATGATGTGCGCGCGGCTGCTGCGGTATGTCCCAGTGGCTGAGCAGGGGGAGTTCTACCGGGTCACACAGCGCCTGTTCGACCGCACCATTGCGGCGTACGGCAGAACGTTGCGATGGGTGTTGAACCATCAGGGGGGGACGCTTGCGGTGGCCGTGGCCACCCTCGCGTTGACCGTCCTGTTGTACATCGTGATTCCGAAAGGATTTTTCCCGATACAGGATACGGGCATCATCCTGGGGATCTCCGAGGCCGCGCAATCGATTTCATTTTCGGCCATGGCCGAACGGCAACAGGAGCTGGCCGGCGTGATTCTCAAAGATCCGGCCGTCGCCGGCCTGTCGTCCTTCATCGGAGTCGACGGCACGAATACCACGCTCAATAGCGGCAGGATGCAGATCAATCTCAAGCCATTACACGAGCGGAGAGTCGGCGTACGGGCCGTCATCGAACGGCTTCAGGCCCAGCTTGGTCAGACGGACGAGATGACCCTCTATATGCAACCGGTGCAGGATCTGACGGTAGAAGACCGCGTCAGCCGCACCCAATATCAATACACGCTGGAGGATGCGAATCTGGACGAGTTGAACCGGTGGGCGCCCAAGGTGGCGGAGGCGCTGCAGACGCTCCCCGAGTTGCGCGACGTCAGCAGTGACCAGCAGGATCGCGGGCTCGCATCGATGCTGGTCATCGATCGCAATACGGCATCGCGGTTGGGCATCAGTCCGCAGTTGATCACGGACACGTTGTATGACGCCTTCGGCCAGCGCCAGGTGTCGACGATGTTCACGCAACTCAATCAGTACCGGGTGATCCTCGAAGTCATGCCGGAATTTCAGAAGAGTCCTGAGGCGCTGCAGTTTCTCGACGTGCGATCGGCGGGCGGGGGACAGGTTCCATTGAATGTGTTTACACAGGTGAGCGAGACCAACGCGCCGCTGGTCATCAGCCGCCAGGGGCAGTTCCCGGCCGTCACGCTGTCCTTCAATCTGGCGTCCGGCAATTCCTTGGGCGATGCCGTTCTGGCGATCGAGCGAGCCACCGAGCGCATCGGTCTTCCGGCGAGCATTCGCGGTAGCTTCCAGGGAACGGCGCAGGCCTTCCAGGCATCATTGGGAAACGAACCCCTGCTTATCCTGGCCGCCCTCGTGACGGTCTACATCGTCCTGGGCGTCTTGTATGAAAGCTATATCCATCCCCTGACGATCCTTTCGACCCTTCCTTCCGCCGGGGTGGGCGCGCTGCTGGCGTTGATGCTTTATCGAACCGAATTCAGCGTCATCGCCTTGATTGGCGTTATTCTCTTGATCGGCATCGTGAAAAAGAATGCCATCATGATGATCGACTTCGCGTTGGAAGCCGAACGGCAGGAGGGCAAATCGCCGCTCGAGGCGATCTATGAAGCCTGCCTACTGCGCTTCCGTCCGATCATGATGACGACCATGGCCGCGCTGCTCGGCGCCTTGCCGCTCGCGATGGGGACCGGTGTCGGGTCGGAGTTGCGCCGCCCGTTGGGAATCGCCATTGTGGGGGGGCTGATCGTGAGCCAAGTCCTGACACTCTATACGACGCCGGTGGTCTACCTCGCGTTCGACCGGCTGGCACGCCGAGTGGCCGCTGGCCGATCCGCTGTAGCGAATCCTGAGGGCCTGACGACGGATTCCCTATGAACGTGTCGGCAGTGTGCATTCAACGGCCCGTCGCCACGACTCTGTTGACCATCGGGATCACGCTCGTCGGGGTGATTGCGTTCCAGTTTCTGCCCGTCGCCGCGCTGCCGCAAATCGAATTTCCCACTATCAGCGTCTCCGCCAATTTGCCGGGAGCCAGTCCGGAGACCATGGCGAGTTCCGTCGCGGCTCCGCTCGAACGCCAGTTCGCGCGCATTGCCGGCGTGACTGAGATGACGAGTTCGAGCACGCTCGGTTCCAGCAATGTCGTCTTGCAATTTGAGCTGAGTCGGAATATCGACGGAGCGGCGCGCGATGTCCAGGCCGCCATCAGCGCGGCGCGCGCCGACCTGCCGGCGGCTCTGCCCATCAATCCCACCTATCGAAAGGTCAATCCCGCCGATGCGCCGATTATTATTCTGGCGTTAATGTCCGAGATTGTGGGGCGGGGGCAAATGTACGATGCCGCCTCGAGCATTCTGCAACAGAAGCTCTCGCAGGTCGAGGGAGTCGGCCAGGTGACCGTCGGCGGGGGTTCGCTGCCAGCTGTGCGGGTAGATGTGAACCCTACCGCTCTGAACAAATACAACATCGGCCTGGGAGACGTGCGGCGGATGCTGGCCCAGACGAACGTCAACCGTCCCAAGGGACAACTCACGAACGACACTCGCACATGGGAGATTCACACCAACGACCAGCTCCAAACCGCCGACGCCTATATGCCTCTGATCGTGGCCTATCGGGACGGACGCGCGGTGCGCCTGGAAGATGTGGCGAAGGTCAGCAATTCGGTCGAGGACATCCGCACGACCGGACTGGCGAACGGCAAACCGGCCGTCCTCGTCATCATCTACCGGCAGCCCGGGGCCAATATCATCGAGACGGTAGACCGTGTTCGCGCCCTCCTCCCGCAATTGGAGACGTCCATTCCCGGGGCCATTTCCCTCTCGGTGGTCATGGATCGGACGCCGGTCATTCGCGCGTCCCTGCATGATGTTGAACGGACGCTCGCCATCTCGGTCATCCTCGTGATTCTGGTGGTGTTCGTCTTCATCCGGGACGTTCGCGCGACCTTGATCCCGAGCGTGGCCGTGCCGGTCTCGCTGATCAGCACCTTCGCCGTCATGTATCTGCTCGACTATAGTTTGGACAACCTCTCCCTGATGGCGCTGACGATCGCGACCGGATTCGTCGTGGACGATGCCATCGTCGTGCTGGAGAACATCAGCCGTTACCGTGAGCAGGGCATGCTGCCCCTGCAGGCCGCCTTGCGCGGGGCCAAGGAAATTACGTTCACCGTTGTATCGATGACCATTTCTCTGGTGGCCGTCTTCATTCCCATCCTCCTTTTGGGCGGGATGATCGGGCGCTTGTTTCGTGAATTTGCCGTGACCCTGTCGGTGGCCATCCTCATCTCGCTGGTGGTGTCGCTGACGACCACGCCGATGATGTGCGCACGATGGTTGAAGCCCGAACGGCGCGTCGCCCACGGCCGGTGGTATCGAATGAGTGAAGGCCTGTTCGAGCGCATGCGGTCCGGCTATGCATCCAGCCTGGGATGGGTCTTGCGGCATCCGCGCAGCATGCTGATCGTCACGCTGGCGACGATGGGGCTCAGCATCTATCTGTACGTCATCATTCCGAAAGGGTTTTTCCCGCAACAGGATACGGGCCGCATGTTCGGCAATATTCAGGCCGCACAGGATATCTCGTTTCAGGCCATGCGACAGAAGTTGACCGAGGTCGTGGAGATCATCATGAGCGATCCGGCGGTAGACAGCACCACCGGGTTCGGCGGCGGGGGGAGCGGCAGCACGAATTCCGGCCGCATGTTCATCGCGCTCAAGCCTTTCGCCGAGCGCCAGCTCACGGTCGATCAGGTCATCGCGCGCCTACGCGACAAGCTTGCCAAGGTGCCGGGGGCGCCGACGTATCTGCAGGCGATCCAGGACCTTCGAATCGGCGGTCGACACAGCAGCGCGCAGTATCAGTACACGCTGCAAAGCGTGGAACTCGCCGAATTGAACAAATGGGT
>JBEVJJ010000028.1:0-12354 GCA_040510255.1 Nitrospiraceae bacterium
ACGGCATCGAATTCATCGAACAACGCACCGGGGTGCCGGTTCTCGGGGTTCTCCCGTTCATGCAGGATCTCAGGCTCGAGGAGGAAGATCGTCTCGCCATCAAGTTGAGCGGGCAGGCAGCGTTCCAAGCCACGCAGGTCAATGTCGGCATCATTCTGCTCCCTCATATGAGTAACTTCACAGACTTCGATCTGTTACGGCAAGAACATGATGTAGTGCTTAAATACATGACATCGCCGGATGCACTCGTGGGAGTCGATGTGGTCATCCTTCCCGGTAGCAAGAGCACGCAGACTGATCTGAAATATCTCCGCGGGCAGAATTTTCAGACGATGTTGGAGGAACATGTCAGACAGGGGAGAGAACTCATAGGAATTTGTGGTGGATACCAGATGCTCGGGCTGGATATCCATGATCCGCATGGGGTGGAGGGAGGGGGCTCATCCGCCGGGCTCGGATTTCTGGAGATCGACACCATCCTTGCGCGTGAGAAAATGACGACCCAGGTGGAGGCCGCGGCGCTGCATTTCATTGGCTGCTCAGATATTCGTGTTCGCGGATATCACATTCACATGGGTGTCACGCGGCGGCGAACAGAACGCCCCTGCTTCCGCATCACGAGAAGAGGGCAAAAGCGGGAAGACGTGACCCTTGCAAGCGCCGATGAGGATGACCGTCTGGATGGAGCGATCCGCGATGGTGAGCTCGTATGGGGAACCTATATCCATGGGGTGTTCGATGAACCGGATTTTCGACGGACATGGCTCAATCGAGTACGGCGACGAAAGGGGTTGGCTCCACTCGCCATCGATCAATCACAAGCGCTCAATGCTCGGCGGTCTCACGAACTGGATCGCTGGGCCGATCACTTACAACAGCACATACGACTCCGTCCGATCTGGGACGGACTGACGCGTAGAGGGAGGCCGCATGCGGATTTCCAAAGTCTATACGAGGACTGGCGATGATGGCCAAACCCGCTTAGCCGGCGGGCAACAAGTGTGGAAGGATTCGCTGCGGGTCGATGCGTACGGGACGGTCGATGAATTGAACGCCTCAATCGGAGTCGTGCGAGCCTTTAATAAGACCCAGGCGTCGACCATCACAGCAGCCGCGCGTCTGGAGAATGAGCTTCGATGGGTACAAAGCAAACTGTTTGATATAGGAGGACTCCTGGCTACTGCATCGGGCCAAACCTTCGAGAATATGCCTCGTGTGACGGCGACACATGTCCTCCGGCTCGAAAAGCTGATCGATGCATGTCAAAAAGACCTAGCACCGCTAAAGGAGTTCATTCTGCCGGCAGGTGGAAAAGTCGGTAGCCTCCTGCACCTCGCTCGGACGGTCTGTCGGCGGGCCGAGCGGCTATGTGTGCGTTTGGGAAGAGAGGAGCCTCTTGCCGAAGGTATCGTCAAATTCTTAAATCGCCTCAGCGATGCCTTATTTGTGCTTGCCCGCTGGATGGCTCACCATCAAGGTGAACCCGAGCAGCTTTGGGAGCGAGAGCAAGAAGCAGATCATGCCGGGTAGCCGCAATCTGGCTGGTTTTTCCTCGTGATCACCTGAACAATGTGCATCCTCCCAACGGCATCCTTCCTATCTTCCAAGGGTTGTTCCCGTGGCTTCCTATTTCAATCAATGGGATGTTGCAGAACATTCTTGCCGGTCACGAGAGCCTGGTTGAGAAGGGGGGCCGTCAATGAACTGAACGTCAAGTGCCAAAGATCGTCAATATTGTCGGAAACTTGAACAAAAAGGAGCACTCATCGAAAGACGACTGCTTATACTAGATATAGTTGGACTATCACATCTAATCACGTAATAAATCACACGTTTCATTCGCTCCTCATAATCCACGTAAGTAATTGTTTTGTATGGCACCAATCCTGCAGCCACTCATCTGAGTCCCCCGATCTCCGGTTCATCGGTTCCAACAGCAAATTTAATTGTCAACAGAGAAAGTTCAGCTATCTTTGAAAGAGATATCTCGCTGCGGCATACCAATCAACAGTAGACGACCGAACGACGAAGGAGGCGGGCTATGGTAAAGCACTTCCGCATGGGATCCTGTGTCACGAGCATGTTCATTGGTGTGTTGCTTGTTGGAAGCCAAGCGTTCGCCAATACCGAGACGGAAACAGCGGAGCTGCTCATTAAGCTATTGCAAGTCGGCCGCGGGGTGGTTTCGGAGAATCAAGCCGTGATCAACGATGCCGCGAAAGCAGACAAGGGATTCACGGGCGATTTCGTTGTGAGTCAAGTCTTGGAGCGGTTTCGCAAGCAGACCAAGATAGACCTCAGTCGCCAGACTGGTCTGCCGCAAGCGGGCCTCTTCCTGGCGCTGATCGAATCGGAGAAGGAAGTGGTGGATGAGGCGCAACCGGTCATCAATAAGGCAGGGATAGGTTTTAAGGGGTTCCTTCCGGCTGTGTTTGCGCGGAAGTCTGGAGAGCATTTTTATCGGAAAACCGGGATTCGCTTGAAACTGACCAGCGCAGACTACCGTTTTGCAGGGAACAAGCCCGACGACTTCGAGTCGGAAGTGTTGCGCATGTTTGCAGATGCTCGCCATCCGAAAGGCCAACCGTACAGCAAGGCGACGATGATCGACGGGAAACCGGTTCTTCGCATGATGGACCCGGAGTATGCTGCAGCGACATGTCTCAACTGTCACGGAAGCCCCAAAGGAGACCGCGACATCACGGGTATGAAGAAAGAAGGTTGGAAAGAAGGGGATCTGGCTGGAGCGATCAGTATCATGATCCCCATGCGTTAGAACACCGCTAGGCACGTATCGGAATCTGGACCACACTGTTCACCCTATCAGGGATGCGAGGAGGATAGCGCATGAGTAAGATCGTCGTTGTTGATGATTCATACGCGGAACTGCAGATGATTGAGGGATATTTAAAATCCGCAAACCACACTGTCGTGTCCTACCCAAACACGGACAAATTGGAGGATAAGCTCGCAGTCGAGAAGCCTGATTTGATCGTCCTGGACGTGGTCATGCCAGGTCGAAACGGCTTTCAGGCCTGCCGCGATCTGAAGAACGATGACCGGTTCAAGACGATTCCCATCGTCTTGTGCACATCGAAGGGACAGGAGTCAGACAAATTCTGGGGTCAACAACAGGGGGCGAATGGGTACGTCGTGAAGCCGTTCAAGGCAGATGATCTTCTCGCAGCTGTGAAGAGAGCGATGAACTAACCGATGCCCGATCTTCCCGCCATCCGGCCCGAACAGAGCGTATCAGCGCCAGCGTCAGCCAAGCCAGACAGCCCATTTCCAGCACAGGGCAGCGAAGCCTCCAAAGGGTCCTTACGTATGTGCGTGTTGAGTCTGGGTGGTGAACTGTTCGCCATCGATCTGCACAATATTCGAGAAGTCTTCGAGGTAGAGTCGGTGACGGCGGTACCCGGCATGCCGAGCATGTTGACCGGTGTCACCAATTTACGAGGAACCGTCATTCCACTCCTCGATCTACGTGCGAGCTTGGGACTCGAGGTGACCGAAACGGCCTTGTCGTTTGCAGTCGTCATCCGGCAAGGAACGCGACAAGTAGGCATTTTCGTAGACCATGTTCCTGAAATACGCTCGGTTCCACGTGAAGACCTGCTTCCCGCCATGCAATCCGGCCCGGCAGGCGCTCGGCCGTTTGTCTCATCGGTCCTGCGTCTTGAGGATCGCTTGGGTGGGGTATTGGAGGTACCGCAAGTCTTTGCACAAGTTGACGGGGGTGGAATCAGTGCAGTCTGAGTGACAGACATGACTTGCGGTCCGAGGCCATGCAAGGGACTGCTGCGATCGGTGGGAGGTCGCTCCTCCCGGCAGATGATTTGAACAAGGAGGACACAATGGTCGGGCAAGGCGTAATGCATCGCTTTCAAGATCTCAAGACGCAATCAAAGTTGCTCGTCAGCTTCGGATTGATCAGTGTCATCATCATGGCGATGGCCAGCGTCGGTATCGCCACTCTGCGGCAATTGAGCAGCCAATCTCAAACAGTGTATGTGGAGTACACGGCTCCGTTGGCCCGGTTTGCGGAAATGGGAACGTCGCTCACTCGTCATCACCAGATTCTTCTGGATGTCGCGCAGGCCACAAAACAGGACGATTTCGTGCAGGAAACCGCCAAGTTGGAGCCATTGAAACAAAGTATTCTGAAAAATGTTGCCGACTACAAATCCACCACGCTGCGGGCGTCACGGTCTGGACGAGACGAAGCGAAAGACATGGCGTTATTGGAACCTGCATTGCAGAAGTATTTTCAGGATTCGGCTGGCGCACTGAGTGCGATGGCGGACAGTTTCGACAGGAAGCGTTATTCGGCCGGACAGATGGAGCAGTTGCGAGCCTTGGGCGTGTTGGCTTTGACCGTGAACATGACTCCGTTGTTTGAACAGGCCGTCAAACGGCACAGCGAACAGGTGACCACCATGCAGGAGGTCGCGAGAGACCTGAACGAGGATGCGCAAACCGCCGCGAGAAATGGAACGGCCATTTTGATTGTAGGCGGTATTGTGGCCGTCGCGATTGGGCTTGGAGTCGGCTACCTAATGGCCCGCTTCCTGTCACGCGGTATTAGTCATGTTGCGAATGTTGCGACTCAGGCTGCCAGCGGAAATCTGCAAGCTCGCGCCAAAGTTCATTCACAAGACGAACTCGGGCAGATGGCCAAGGCATTCAACTCCATGCTCGACCGCATCACGGCCCTTGTGCAGACGGAAGAAGAGCGCGACGTCATGCAGAAGCGGCTCATGCAGTTCTTGGTACTGGTTTCCGAGGTCGGTAAGGGAGACTTGTCGAAACGAGGTGAAGTGACGGCCGACATGTTCGGGAATCTTGCCGACGCCTTCAACCTCATGACCGCGCGGTTCGGCCAGCTGCTGAAGCAGGTCCGCGAGGCAGCGGAACGCGTGAATAAGTCGGCGGGCACACTCCGCGATTCGGCTGGCCAGATGTCGGGCACGGCACGTCATCAGGCGGAGGAATCAGTGCGCACCCTGAGCGCCGTTGAACAACTGGCCCTTTCCATGCGCCAAGTTGCTGAAACGGCTGGTGCGTCGTCCGACTCGGCTAAGCAGGTGCTGGCCGCAACAGAACGAGGAAACGTGGCGGTACAAGAGACCGTGCGCGATATGCACAGCATTCGGTCCGCGGTGCAGCGTATGTCCAAACAGGTTAAGGCCCTCGGTGATCGGTCTCTCGAAATTTCACAAATCGTGTCTACCATTCGAGATATCGCGAATCAAACCAACCTACTGGCGCTCAATGCCGCGATCGAGGCGGCCGGCGCCGGCGAGGCCGGCGCCCGGTTCGCCGTGGTCGCCGACCAGGTCAGAAAGCTCGCGGAAAGCTCAACGCAGGCCACGCGCGAGATTGCGGATCTTGTAAAGGTGATTCAGACGGAAACTCAGGATGCGGTCGTTGCGATGGAACACGAAACTCAGGCGGTGGAAGCAGGTTCGGCCTCCGCATTGAAGACCGGTGACGTGTTCGCGGAAATTTCAACCATTGCGCAGCGGTCATCGGACCTGGCACACAATATTGCCAATGCCGCGGCGGAGCAAGCGACATCAACGGACAAAGTGGGACGAGCGATCAAGGAATTTACCGGTGGTGCGGTTGCGACCCAGAAGGCGACGGATTCCACCCGACTGACGATCGAAGACATGGCCAAGTTGTCTGAAGGGATGACCGTGTCAGTTTCTCAATTTAAGATCGCGTAGATTAGCGCGCAGCAGAGCGGCGCTTCGGCGTCGCCGCTCGCAAGCAGAGGGTCTGCATGAGCAACGATTTCGATCGCGACCAGCTGATCGGCATATTTGTAGCGGAAGCCACGGATGATATGGCCAGGCTCTGGGCCGCGCTTCATCCTATCGACAAGATGTATCCTGATCCCCAGGACTTGCAGGATCAGTACGCCGTCGGACATAAGTTGAAGGGCGCGGCGCTGCTTTACGGCTTCGCCGGACTCGGCAAGCTTGGTGAGATGGTCGAAATGGTGTTCGAAGAAGCCATGTTGATTGATGGTTTTAAATGGCCCGGAGCCGTCGACTTGATACGAGAGATTGTGGCGAGCTTTCGTGCGCAGCTCGATACGATTAGCAACGGTGGAACTGACGATTATCAGTCTGCGATTGCATTTCAGAAGAGAATCGATGCATGCGTTCGTTCGTCGGATGCACCGGTGGTCGAATCGGAGGCATCAGCGGGCGACAGTGGGCGGCACGATCCTTCTCCGGAATATCTGATCCCTGAATTAGACGCGGAAGTGCTCTCATATTTTGCCCCGGAAGCGGAAGAGTATTTGAACACCGTCGCAAACCTTCTGCAGCGCCTGGTGAACAACTTCCAGGATCAGGAGCTCATTCACCAACTCTACCGGGTATCCCACACACTGAAGGGTTCTGCCTACACTGTTGGCTTCCAGGTAGTTGGGGACATTGCCCATCCGATCGAGACATGCATGATCGCCGTGCGAGAGAATCGTGCGGTCATCACAGCCGGATGGATTCCATGTCTGCAACAAGCCGTGTCCCTCATTCGAGTGCTCATGCGCCGCGACCCCGCGCATATCGATCATTTGCGACGCGAATATCCGTTGGTCAAGGAGGCTCTACGCCGGCTCGAAGCCGGGCTGCCAGAAAGAGATGACAGCCCATTTGACACGCCGTCCACGCAGCTGGAGGGTGGGCGCGCAATCACGCAACCGGAAATGGCTGTCCTCCGGGACGATCCGGTGCCCGGCTCGACGAACACTCAGCACGAGTTATCGGATGCCTATCTGATCCCGAATCTTGATCCTGAAGTGATTTCGTATTTTGCTCCGGAGGCGCAGGAGTACCTCGAGAACCTTGAGGGGCTTCTTTTGAAACTGGAGAAAGAAGCCACGAATCCGGAGATCATTCACCAACTGTTTCGTACGGCGCATACGCTCAAGGGGTCTGCATTCACCGTCGGCTTTCAATCGATCGGCGATTTGACTCACCACATCGAAGACTTCATGGGAGCGGTGCGAGAAGGCCGATTACGCGTCCTTCCTGGCCACACGGACCTCCTGCTGCGCGCGATCGATGTCATGCGATCCTTGATGCGGCGCGATTCCTCCTCCCTTGCGCGAACGAGAGCACGGTTTGCTGCCTGCATGGAAGAAGTGAAACAACTTGAACAGATGCCGCACGGTTCTGAGGCAACAATCCAGGTGCGCGCACAGCATGCGGCGGAGGTTCCGGTGCCGGAGCCAACGCGGGCGGCAGAAACCGACGCGACTAAGATATCCGATGCAAAAGCTACGGAAGAGCGTGACGTTATTCGTGTCAGTCGTGATCGGCTGGAGCGGTTGCTCAATTTGGTCGGCGAACTGGTGATTGACCGAGGCCGCTTGGAGCAGCGTCTTCGCGTATTGGAACAGCTGTCACAACAGGTTTCGGCGAACAAGAACCGTCTGATTGACGCGGTGCGCTCATTCGAGGAAAAGCATACCTTTTCCTTCCAGCCGATGCCCACAACCACTACGAGCCCCGTACCCAATGTGCTCCCGGGGCTCAGTGATTTCGGATCGCTGGAGTTCGACAAGTACGACGATTTTAATATTCTGGCTCGACGCATCAGCGAAGTCACGGCCGACATTGCGGAATCCATGTCGCAATTGAGCGGATCAATTCGTCGGGCACAGGATGATATGGGGCAGCTCCAGCAATTGATCCTCGGCATGCGCGACGAGATTGCACGCGCTCGAATGGTTCCTATCGGGACGCCGTTCACCCGGTTTCGACGCGCCGCGCGGGAGATGGCACGGACGACAGGGAAAGATGTCAATTTGGTCACGTCCGGTGAACACACGGAAATTGATACCGGAGTCGTGGAGCGCCTCGTCGATCCGCTCGTTCACCTCGTTCGAAACGCCGTCTATCACGGCATCGAACCGACTGCGGTGCGGATATCTCACGGTAAGCCTGCCATGGGGACGGTCTATCTCCATGCGGCTCATCGTGGCAATTCCGTCATTATTGAAGTTGAAGACGATGGCGCCGGTCTCGATCTGCAAAGAATCAAAGCGAAGGCCGTCCGCCTCGGGCTCGTTCGGCAGGACGTTGCGGATTCACTTCCGGAATCGGAAATCATCAAATTTATCTTCTTACCCGGGTTCTCCACGGCGGAATCGGTTGGAGATCAGGCTGGCCGAGGCGTGGGGCTTGATGTTGTGAAACGCGTGATCGAGACCATGAACGGCCATATTGAAGTCGAATCTGTGAGCGGGCAAGGAACCAAATTTACGATGAACCTGCCCCTTACGCTGCTGATTGCCACGGCGTTGCTGGTTCGGATCGATACCGAGCGATACGCCATTCCGCTTCCCAGCGTCCGTGAAGTCACCATGCCATCCGGCACGTCGCTGCAGCGGATGGGTGATCGAAGCATTCTCCAGATAGGGGAGGATGCCATTGAAGTACATCCGCTCAGTCAACTGCTTCGTCGAGAAACGGGCGTGGTCGACAGTACGACGCCCGTGGTAATCGTCCGGACGGCCACAGGGCCGCTCGGGTGCGCAGTGGACGAACTCCTCGGTCGTCAGGAAATCGTCATCAAATCGCTCGGGTCGCTGAAGCCGTTCGAACGATCAGTCTTTGGAGGTGCAACGATTGATCCGGAAGGTCGGGTCATTTTGGTCCTCGATGTCAGCCGCCTGTGCGCTCGCGAGTATCAGAATGTTCTCCCTGTGCCGGAATCGGCGAGGCCTCATGTTCACATCTCAGGGCCGCCGGACTCAGATGTCGAACTCGAATCCCCGCCCAAGGATGCGCCGCTCCTGCTCATTGATGATTCGCTCAGCATCCGAAAATTTGTGGGAAGGATGCTCGAATCGGCGGGATATGTCGTTGAAACCGCGGTGGACGGCGAAGAAGGTTTACGAAAAGCGTCGGCGCAATCCTATCGGTTGATTATTACGGATCTTGAAATGCCGAAGTTGAATGGATTTGAAGTGATCCAGGCTCTGAGGGGCCGGACTCAAACACAGGACACCCCCATTCTGGTCATGACGACGCGCGCAGGGGAGAAGCATCGGCAGATGGCTATCAACGTCGGGGCATCCGGATATATTGCGAAGCCGGTCGAGGAGCGCGCGCTGATTCACGAGATACAACGCTGGATCGGCAGCAAGTCTGGTGTGAACAGGTAAGCCAAGCGTCAGCGGTCGAATGATCAGCTGACAGGATGAGAATTGTTCATGGCGCTCCGAGGATACAACGCTGCAGCGACGACGCGCGACACGCAGGTCAGATGTTTGGTGGTGGCTTGTGGACCCTATGTCCTTGCTGTTCCGGCGGACTGGGTACGCAGCATTTTGACACAGAGAGAAACAGGCTGCGGTGAAACCATCTCGTCCGGCGGTGTGGCTTATCCGGTGACAGATCTGGCCGCACGTCTGCGCCTTCCGTCCCTGACGTCTACTGCCGAAACACGAATCATTCTCTATGGCAATGAGAAATGTGTGTGCGCGTTTGCGGTGGATCGAGTGTTGGAACTCGTTGAACCCGAGCGTCACGAACTCAGACCGTTGCCAACCCAGTTTCGCAATGCTGAGCGCCATCGCCTCGCCGGCTTCTTTCTTTATCGAGAAACCATGGCCCTCGTCGTCAATCCAAGATGGCTTCTAGAGGTGGGGTCACAGCCCGACGCAACCCGGGTGTCAAGCGAATTAGACACATATGGGCTTCAAACCGAGGATACAGGTCTCAATGCTTTGCCCAAGGCGTAGCCATTTGTTCGCCGCTCAACCGTTGAAATAAGCGAACCACATCATGTTGCGCTCTCAAAATCATGACCATCGTCGTACCGGCCATAAGGCGGTAGGTTCGCCCCGCAACCAAGCGCTCCTGGTTTTTTGGGTAGGCGGCCGGCGGTTAGCGGCTCGGATGGAGGATATCGCCGGTGTTCAGGTCTGGCAACATGCGACCCCTGTACCGAGCGATACGCCATTTGTGAACGCCATGATACGTTTTGATACGGAATGTATGCCGGTATACGATCTCGCCACGAAACTAAACCAGAGGCTTGATTCGGACAGCCCGCTCTGTCTCATGATCAAACATGAGGATGGTCCCATGGCTATCTGCATCGATGCTCACATACCGTCCCTGCGCGTGGTGGACCCGTCGACGATACAAGGCGGGGACAATGGAGATGCGGATATTGCCGGAGTGTGTTCAGCCGGAGACGAACAGGTGTTGATTATTAACTGTGCCAAGCTAGGAAAAGATGCGGTCTTTTCTTTCGGACGATCTCGGTCCTAGGCTGGAACATGCGTGAGGATGATTCATGGCTAAGATACTGATTGCTGATGATAGTATCGCCGTCCGAAAAGTGGCGGAGCGGCTGTTGACTGAGGCGGGCATGGCGGTGTCACTGGCAGCGAATGGCGCTGAAGCGCTGGCCTTCCTCGGGAGGGAGCGTCCGGACCTGGTTGTGTCGGACGTAATTATGCCGGACAAGAGTGGATACGAGGTCTGTTCCTTCGTCCGCGCACAACCGGCACTAGCCGGCATTCCTGTCCTGCTTATTTCCGGGATTGTGAACGATGAGGTGACCAAGCAAGCGGATTCCTGCCATGCGGATGGTGTACTAAAAAAACCGTTCCAGGGCACGTCTCTCAAGGACCGTGTTCAAGATCTCTTATCCAAGCATGAGGGAAGGAAAGGCGCCGCACCAGTACAGCAGGCGCTTTCCGGAAATGGAAAAGCTCCTGTACCCGAGGCCATTGAACCACTGGAGAAGCCGAAAGCTCCAAGCGTGCCGGTTCATCACGATTCACTCGAAGTCGTCACAGCAGCCATCGCAAAGACTCCGACAGAATCGGGAAGTGTCAGAGAAGCGGAGCCAAACGATCAGCCCGATTCGCCATCCTCATTGGAAAATCAACGTCTCGCTGCCCGTGTAGCGGAATTGGAAGCGGCACTGGAAGAGCATCGCAGACGTGAGACGGAATTCACAGCCAAGGTGAACGATCTGGAATCGCAAGCGCAGCGCGCGAGCGAGCTGGATACCATGCTTACCCAGGAACGAGAGAGCTGGAGCGTTCGTGAACGTGAGATCCAAGAAGGTCTCCAACGAGAACAAGACCGCACTCGACAGCTATCCGAACAGGTAGAGACGCTGCAATCTTCCATTGCAGAGGAACAACGTCGCGGTGCCGAACTGCTTGACAAGGTGAAAGAGGGGGAAGGCCTGGCTGCCAGGATTCAAGAAGTAGAGTCTGTCTTGGCCGTTGAACGAGAACAGATGTCTCAACTCTCAGAGAAGGCAGATGAGAACGCGAGGAAAGCCGCGCGAGTGCAAGAACTGGAGGCGACCCTCAGTGCCGAACGCGATGCAGCCTCTCAGTTGGTTCAGCAAATCACAGCACTCGAAAAAGTTGAAGGACGCGTGAAAGATCTGGAAGCGAGGTTGTCGTCCGAACGAGACAAGTCCGGAACGTTGCTGAAACAGATTGCAGACCTTGAGGAACGCGCCGCTCGGGTGAAAGAACTTGAAGGAGTGCTACTGTCCGAGCGTGAGCGCACCGCCCACCTGGAAACGACTCTGTTCTCGGAGCGAGAACAGACCGGCATGCTCGTACAGAAGTTGAAAGATCTCGAGCAAGCCGTGACCCGCGCCCAGGAGCTGGATAGTGTGTTGGCGACCGAACGGGAGCGATCGACTCAGCTTGCCAAGCGCGCGACTGAAGCAGAGCAATCTGCGGAACAGTCCAACCGTCGCTTCGAGGAAATGGCCAGAAAGCTCGCTGAGATCGCCGGGCTTGCCTCAAAATTAGGAAGTGGAAAACGCTGACATCATTTCATGTCGGCCAAGTGGCCCCGTCTCTCCGCTTACGGTGTAGGTAACCTGCAGTGTCCACAGAATCCGACAATAACGAAGATCAGTTTCAGAAGGAACTAGTCGAGCTCTTTGCGCAGGAGGCTCAGGAATGGCTGGTTCAACTTCACGCCGCGCTCAATGAACTAGAAGGCCAACCGACTGCAGATCGTCATGTACAAATCGTCGATACGATTGTACGCGGCATCACCAGTCTGGGTGGGTCTGCCGCGACGGTCAATCTGCCGGATGTGGAACGAACGACGTTTGCTCTCTTGCCTTTTATCGATACCGTTCGTGACCAGACGACGGCGACCAAGCAAGATTATCAAATGGTCCGCCAGCAGTTCCGCAGCGTTGTCGCTTCTGTGACGGTCGCAACCGGTTTGACGCTGGAGATCGATTTGGGCTCGGATGAGAACAAGTCGGCGTCCACCGCTATGGATCTCGTCGGCATACTGAATGCTCTTCGTGACATGCAGGAAGCTCGCTCAC
>JBEVJJ010000029.1:0-6698 GCA_040510255.1 Nitrospiraceae bacterium
AAGGAACGTGTCGTGAATCAGAGGTTGCCATGACTCATATGGGCGAAGACTGGTACCGACGTGCGGAACACGAGCTAGCGCAGCTCGCGACGGCTGTGCAGGAGCAGGCCCCCCTACACCTCGAAGCAATATCATTGACTGCGACGGCCCTCATCGAATCCTTGCAGGCCAGCGATCAACTGGTAGTCCACGCACTATCGAGCCCATCCGGTCCCCCCTTGATTACAAATCTCGTCAATGTGGGAGTCCTTGCGACGAAGCTCGGCATTGGTCTTGGCTATTATGGGGATGATCTGCATCGACTCGCGTTGGCGGGCCTCGTCCACGACATCGGAATCTTTGCGATCTCACAGAACATCCTGACAAAGAGCGGTCGTTTGACGTCCGATGAACGCGCGCTGATCGAACAGCATCCACGACTCGGCCATGAGAACATCAGGCAACTGGGCGAATCCTATGGATGGCTTGCGGAGGTCGTCTTGCAGGCGCATGAAAGGGGAATGGGGCAGGGGTATCCGAACAAACTCAAGGGACGGCAGATCAGTGAGTTGGCGCAGATTATCGGAGTTGTGGACATCTTCGATGCGTTGATCAGCCCTCGTCCGTACCGCCGCCGTTTCCTCCCGCATGAAGCAGTCCGAGAACTGCTGGTTAATGAACGGACCGCATTTCCGAGGGAGGTCATGAAGGCGCTTGTCGAGCAATTATCCGTCTATCCTCTAGGAACAAAGGTCCGATTGAGTAGCGGAGAACAAGGCGTGGTCATTCGAATCAATCCGCGGTATCCTTCGCGTCCGGTCGTGAAGATTGAGCAGGCAGACGATATGCCGATTTCCTCGCGCAACGTTGACCTGAGCGCGATGCCGATGGTGTCTGTCACAGACACCGTTGATCCTCCCGCAGTCGATCGTGTCGACTTTCTGAAGGTTGAGAAGGCGGTGTCTACGACGGCGCCTTCCGTCAACACGTCGGACCAGTTTGCGGTATTGCTGGAAAGTCTGGACGCGATCGCCAGCGTTATGCAAACGGTGGTCAAGGGCAATGAAGGGTCGAGGGAACTGGGAACGGCGCTCACAGGTCCATCCGATCGAGTCTCCGATGAAGCGACGACTATGGCGCCGAACGCCGAAGGGGACCTTCAAACAGAAGTGATCGGGCTCTTCGCGTTGGAAGCAAGAGAATGGCTCAATCAGATACAAACCGCCCATGCCGCACTCGAACAGGCTACGGAAAGACTCCTCCAATCGAAGCTCCTCAATATCATGCTTCAAGGAATGACCAACCTGGCGAGAACGGCTTCCGCGGTTCCATTGCCGGCAATTGAGAACATGGCGACGGGTCTCTTGCCGTTACTCCATTCGGCGGCGCGTCAAGACCGTACAACCGCTGCTCACCATCTTAGCGCACTTCAAGACGGGCTGAAGCGACTTGCGACGGCTGTGAGGGAACTTTCACGCGAAGAGGCCAATGAGCATGGAGACCCTGATGCTGTCTGTCAGTCGGTGCGGGAAACGGCCGAGCCTCGTGACAGTGGACTAGGGATGGCAACGGGTCCTGTTTCATCCGGCCCGACGATCCTTGACTCCCTGCGACGATTGCACCAGGTGCGCGGTCGATCATTACAGCCGATGCGGGATGTGTTGGAGGATGTGATTCGACGCGCCGAGGAACAAAACGAGCAAGACAGGGAGGCAATTGATGGACGAACCATCGGCCGCATTCTAAACGATCTGAATGACCTGGATGAGCGATTCCTGGAATATGTGAGCGACCGTGTCCCGGAATTGGTTCAGATGATCACGCGATTCAGAAGGGAACCGGGAAACGATGCTCCCTCACTAGAAGGACTGGAACCGATTCTTCATCACATCGACAGTTTGGGCCAAGCCGTCGATGAGGTGGGTGCATCAACGATATCCACATTTCTTCAAGGCTTGCGCGCATTCCTGGTGGTTGCGGCTCACAATCAGACCACAGATACCCGTCGACGTCTCGAGGCGGTGGAAACTCGATTGCGGTCTATCGTTCCCCTCGCAAAACAATGGGTGGACATCGGACGGGTCGAACGAGCGGCTATCATCGACATTCTCCCCATGTAACTTCCGAGCATCTCTCGTCTCCGACCGCCAGCATCCTTCATAGCAGTGCCTTCCTTTCTTTCTCAGGCGAGAGAGTTGCTGCCGAATGCTGTCCGGTTACATCATCTTGTGGGTCATCCCTTATCCATTGCGAAAATCCGTCATAATTGTGATGGCCGGTGAGGAGAGTCCACGATGAAGTGGCTAAGGATACGCCGTCTCTTGTGTTTTCTGCCGAACGAGATCGTTATAATGCGGACTGACTTTCGCAAACACAGTCATGATGAATCCCTGACACTGCGTCACGTCCCATGCCAAAACTGATTACGGATAAACATCTCGGAAGCAATCAGGAGAGGGCTCGCAATTATGTGAAAGCCTATATCTTGTACCCGTCCGGTTTTTTTGGATTGGCTTGCATGGTGGCGGGGACCGCTGCTCTGGGATATCAACTTTTAGCCACTGACACGTATACATGGACCACATTTGCTGAAAGTTTTGGTCTTCTGCTCCTGGGAGGAATGCTCGGCTGGATTCAGACACGCTACCACCAACACGTACTTCGTGATCATCCAGAGATCTTTGCCTCCAGAATGAAGCTCCCTTCGGGCAAGCGGGGGGGCCGTCAGAAGAAGGAATCGCGTCCTTCATCGGTCGATGATGCCGGGCCTTCATGGTTGCCCTTTGCGTACCTCACAGGGATGGGGGTGCTGTTTACCGCCTCGACGGTCAGTGTCTGGATGGGGCATGTGCACGGCATTGCAGCTTACCTGATGCCCTGGGGAGGCTTCTTCTGGTCGAAACTCTTTTTCTGGCGAACGGTGTTGAAGGAGGGGCTGTAAGTGAACGGATCCCTTGCCGGCGCTACGGTCGTGGCTTTCCGCGAGGTTTCCTGCGTTTTGATACCTTCTCAACGACTTGCATACGCTCATCAAGTTCTCGAAGGCGCTGGCGTAACTCAGGAAGCTGAGGAATGACGGCCTGGGCTTTGAGAAACGTGGCATGCGGCATGACCGGGGCGCCGGAGACTATCTGATTCGCCTCCAGACTTCGCGTCACTCCTGATTTTGCAGCAATCATCACATGATCACCGATCTTCAGGTGATCAGCCAGTCCGGCTTGCCCCCCGACCATCACATAGGTTCCTAATGTCGTGCTGCCCGCGATGCCCACCTGCGCGACGATGATATTGTGTTCACCCACAGTGACGTTGTGGGCGATCTGAACGAGATTGTCGATCTTGGTGCCTCGTTTTACGACAGTCTGTCCCAACGTGGCGCGATCAATGGTGACGTTCGCGCCCAATTCCACGTCATCTTCGATCGTGACTCCGCCGAGCTGCGGAATTTTGTGGTGTCGCCCGTCATGCTGAACATACCCGAATCCATCACTCCCGATAACGGTGCCGCTGTGAATGATCACGCGGGCCCCGATCGAGCAGCCCTCCCGGACCACGACATTCGGGTGCAAAATAGAGTCATCGCCGACCACCGAATCATCGCCGATAAAGACACCAGGAAAAAGAGTCACCCGCGCGCCGATTACCGCGCGATCGCCCAATGCGACGCGCGGCCAGATCGAGACGTCCTGGCCGATCGAAACATGCTCGCCTCGAGCCAGGTCCGTCGCGATCCCGCGAGACTGGTATGGAGGAACAAAGAATTGTTGCGCGACGCGGGCAAAGGCATAGGCGGGATTGTCCACGATCAATTGAGGGGTAGCGAGCTCCCGAAGGTGGCGGGAGGTGATCAACGCTTCTGCCCTGCTCCTGCCTGCCGCCGTAAGAAACCGATCCGATGCCAGATATGCGAGATCGCCTGCCCCTGCATTCTCCAGACCGGAAAGGCCGGTGATCACGGCATCCGGCGGGCCGATCAATTCTCCTCCGACGAAATGATGGATCGTGCTCAACGTGAGGGGTTGTGTGTTGGAGAGACGGGCCATATCTCAGGAACGCTTCTTGACTCGCTTGGCAGCCGGTTGTTTGCCCGGTTTCTGAGCGGGTTGGGACGGATGGAGGCGTTTCTCAACATAGGAAATGACCTGCTGCACGGAAGTGAGATTGGGCAGATCCTGATCCGGGATTTGCAAATTGAACGTCTCTTCAATCCGATACAGGAGTTCGATGACGGCCATAGAATCCAGACCGAGGTTGTCGCGCAAATGATCTGTCGGCTGGATCGTGGCCGGATCACGTTTGAGGTACTCTGCCAGCGCCGTAATAATTTTGTCCGCTGTGTCTGAATGGCGACCCATGAATCATTCCGTTGCAGAGCAATGAGCGCGGGCAAACGCGGCCTTGCCGGATGTGCATGGATGGGGCATGTTTAGGCGGCGACCTTCTTGAGGATCACCGCCGCATTGTTACTACCGAATCCAAAAGCGTTGATCATGGCGACTTTGGTCTTTCGTTCTTGGATCTCGTTGGAGATGCCTCCGAGTTCGCAGGCGGGATCAGGATCGTCGTAATTCACTGTGGGATGGATCTGCCCGTTTTGCAGGGTTAGGCTCGATACAATCGCAGCCAGCGCACCGGCCGCTCCGAGCGTATGGCCGATCAGAGACTTCGTCGCGCTGATGGCGATTTTCTCCGCCCGTTGTTTGAAGACCTGACGAACAGCCTTGATCTCGACGGCATCGCCTACTGCGGTCGAGGTCGCATGCGCGTTGATATAATCAACGACCCCGGGCATCAGCCCCGCGTCCTCAAGCGCGAGGCGCATGGTGGTTGCCACTTCGGCCCCGTCTTCCCGCGGGATCACCATGTGGTATGCCTCACTGGTCGCAGCATAGCCGGCGACTTCGGCGTAGATCCGCGCCTTCCTTTTTTTTGCATGAACTATGGATTCAAGAATCAGCGCGCCGGATCCCTCTCCCATGACAAACCCGTCGCGGCCCCGATCGAACGGCCGTGAAGCCTTATGTGGCGTCTCATTGTATTTGGTCGACAGGGCCCGCAGGGAGCAGAACCCGGCAAAGACCAGCGGGGTGATGCTGGCGTCCGCGCCCACGGTGATGACAACGTCCGCCTTTCCCAGTCGAATAAGGGTCATGGCGTGACCTAACGCGTGGGCGCTGGATGAACAGGCCGTGGAGATCGTCAGGTTGGGACCTTTGGCTCCTTGAGCTACGGCGACGATGCCGGAGGCCGAGTTCAGCGTGATGACCGGGATGAAGTTTGGATGAACGCGTTGGGGCCGCTGCTGATCGTAGAGTTGCGTGATCTCGCGTTCCCCCATGACCATGCCGCCCATGCCGGCCCCGACGACGACCCCGACACGATGAGGGGATTCCTTTTCCATTCGCAGACCGGCATCGGTGACGGCCTCCTGTGTGGCGACTAATGCAAACTGAGCATAGCGATCCACCCGATCGCCTTGTCCGCCAGGCAAGTACTGGTCCACGGAAAACTGACGAATCTGGCCGGCTATTTTAGACCGATACCCGTCGATGGGAAAGGGATCGAAGGAGGTAATGGCCGTAATGCCCGACTCTCCGGCCAACAGAGATTTCCAGAATTGAGGAACCCCTATGCCGATCGGCGAGACGACCCCAAGACCGGTAATAACCACACGGGATGTCATGAGGCAGCGAGGGTGTCCTGAGTGAACATGGCTACTTCTTACCGGAAGGACCGGAGACAGTCAACTTCCGCGCGACCTGTTGCTGTCGTACCGGGGTCAGTAGCGGACCTTCAATAAGAGATAACCGCCGAACGCCACGAACACAAGATTCGCCATCCACCCAGCCAGGACGGGGGTGAGCACGCCTCCGTGCCCCAACGCAATCGAGACTGAGTGGGTGGTCCAATAAAAAAATCCCACGGCGAGCGCCTGACCGATCCCCATGGCCATGCCGCTTCCGCGCACGCCGGTTCGACGAAGACTCAATGCAATGCCGACGATAACCATCACGATGGTGACAAAGGGATAGGCGAGACGGCCATGATAATCGGTCATCAGACGGGGAGGGACCGCGCCATCCTGACTGAGCCGGTCGGCAAACGCCCGCATATCCTTAAATGTCATAACTTCCGAATTCATCTCAAACCAGGTCGTAAAATCATCGGGGATCTGTGAAAGGGCCAATGGCTCCGACACGAAATCGGACACGTCGATTGTGCCATTCGTGCGGAATATGCGCCTCGTTCCCTCCTGCAACACCCAATATTGCCCGGTGAAACGGGCCTCACGCGCTTCGGTGATCGAGCGTAATTCAAACTGATCGTCGAGCGTGTACAGACGTACGCCCTGGAGAGTCGCCCCCCGCTCGTCGACGCTTCTGAAATTGAGCAATGTCCGATTCCCAATGCGCACCCACGGATGTGGGGATTTCAACGAGAGAGGCGCAGTCTTTTTTTCAATCCGCGTTGCCCTGATGAGATCTGCCCGGGCGGAGGACAACGGAATCACCGTGGAGGTAAAGAGCAGCAAAACCACGCCGATGATAAGGCCGAAGAACAAGAACGGGGATGCAATCCAGTACAGACTGATTCCACAACTGCGCATCGCCGTAATTTCATGACTGAGAGACAGAACCACGATAGTCAGGAGCGTGGACATCAAAATGGCAAGCGGCGCCATGTGAAAGTCAACGCAAAGTGACTAAAAAGCGACATAG
>JBEVJJ010000030.1:0-14778 GCA_040510255.1 Nitrospiraceae bacterium
GTTTCTGACCACGCACCTGTCCCAACTGAGCGGCATTGAAGTGGTGCCTTTCGACGAAACGCGCCGGCTTCTCGCCGATATTGTTCCCGACGGTTCGGCCCTGAATGCCGAACAGGCCGATACGCTTGCCGCCCGCACCGGCGCCGATATGGTGATCGCAGGTTTGATTCATGACTACGGGCGGGTACGTTGGCAGTATTGGACAACGGGCTGGCTCATGCATGTCGCAGCAGCCACAACCCTGCTGCAATCGGTATCTACCTTGCCGTCGATGCGACCACGGATTTTCCGCTGTGGTACGGCGGGGCCTCGATATTTGGGTGGGCTTTCCGTCCGGTCCGTGTACATGCGGACATTGTGCAAACCAGAAATTGTCAGGGAGTAATCTGGAGTCAGGACGAACTGGTCGTCAGGGTTCCGGGAAAGACGTTAGCTGAGTATCCTCCGGCGCAGCAATCGAGAAAAGAAATACAATTGGAGGCCAACCTGAATCGTGTGATGGAGGCAATCGCCGAATCCATCGGAGCATCGCTCGCGCTGCAGCCGTGCAATTCTTCTGGCATGCCAAAGAAAATCAGCACCTTTACTGTCTGGTCGCTACTAGACTTGTTGTACTGAGATGGCGGTCCGATGTGTCACGGTGGAGGATCCATGGAGTTTGGCAGGGCATAGATTGACGAAGTGAGTAATCGGGCGTAGAGTCTTGTCGCCCGTTGCCGGTATCTATCACAGCGATGCAGCCACTTCTCCACCGGTGAGCGTCGGGTAGTCAGGCGCGAGAGAACCGAGGGTATATGCGCTGCCATTGGCTTGTTGTGCACGAGAAGCATTCACGATGAGGAGGTGTATCATGATGAAACGATTCGCTGCGGTCACGACGCTGCTGGTCATTTGTGGATGGTGGACTATGGAACCGTTCGATGTGTTGCATGCCGGTGAAAGCGACCACCCGCATGTGAAGGAAACGATCAAGCATGCGAGGGAAGGATTGAATCATGAGAAAGAAGCCATCAAACATCTAGAGGAATCCGTAAGGGCGAGCAACGACTCACATGCGAAGGAAGCGCTGGAGCATGCGAAGGAGGCGGTCAAGCATGCCGAAGAATCGCTCGGGCATGCGGAGTTGGCCGCGGGTCAGAAGGCAAAAGACAGATAACGTTGGAGAAGGCGGCTGCACAAGCTGCGTGATCGTTACGTCTTTTGCCATCATGCACGACGGTGGCTCTTGAATTCCTGATGCCGAGGATGTGGTCGCGCGGAGTCTGTAACCAGCTCCTCAGTGAGGGTGGGACTTATCGTTCCCCTTGAGAGAAGGCGGACCGCGGGCGGTTTACCAATAGGGATAGGGGCGCCAGTATGGCCCCCAAAACGGTCTTCCGTACGGATAGGCGTATGGATATGCGTAAGGATACGGGGGGCCTTGGTAGCGTGATGCGTCAGCCATCGCGGGCCAGACGTTCATGTTCCTCACTTCAATCACAGGGTAGGTATATTCCGTCTCATCGAGCGGTAACGTGATCGATCCGGTCACTTCTCCCGTGACGGTGAGGGGTGTTCCATGCGGGATCGTGGCGGGATCGAGAAACTCCCGTTGGATCGCAATGAAACGACCCTGCGATTGAGTGAGATCGATCACTGGGACGTTCGAGCCGGTGAGAGGTAGTTGAAGAACTTCGATCCGAGTGCCATCCTTTAGCCGCTTGGCATTGAGCACCTGACCGCCCAATACGATAGGCTGTCCTTTGAACGAGTCGGGAGTGTGCTTGATCTCCTCAAAGGGGATGGACTGATCGGGTGGCGGAGAGTCGGACACGGTAGCACAAGCGGTCAGGGCGAAACTGACCAGCAGGATTCCGATGGTGTGAGGCATGCGGTCCATCACAGATGGTCATTATATCAGACAGACAGACCGGGGCATTGACTATAGTGAGTGAATTCTTGTGTACTGATCTCAGAGTCGAACGAAAGGAGTGCAGCGTATGAAGAGGTGGTGCAGCAGCCAGCGGATTGTATTCGCGCTCGTGGGCCTGATCGGCATGGTGAGCCTGGTGGTTGCCGTGCATGCGGCCAAGCCGGAGCTTCAGGGAAAATTCGAACTCCTCAAAGACGAACCTTCCACCCATACTCCTGGAAAGGTGAAGTTAGTGGAATTTGCGGACTTCTATTGTCCCCATTGCCATCATTTCGACGGCGAGGGGTTGCCCATTCTGGAAAAGGAATTCGGCAACAAGCTTGACGTGACGATGGTGGGATATCCCGTCATTCAGGGAAAGCTCCCGACCCCCTTTGACATGTATGAACAGGCGAAAATGATGGGGAAGGGGAATGAGATGAAGCGGGTTCTTTTCCGGACCATTCACAAGGACAAGGTCGGCATTCTGGACCGCACGATTCGCGAAGCCCTGATCCGGGAGGTCGGCTTAGATCCGAAGGCGTTCGAAGCTGGTTTAGAGAGCGCGAAGCCTGCGAAGGTCTTCGAAGACGGACGGAAGTGGGGCGATCGAATCAAGATTCAACAAACGCCGACAGTCTTGTTGGATGGCAATATCAAGGTTGATCAGATTGATCCCGAGAACTTGAAGGTTATTATTCAAAGCATTCTGGCTGGAGACGGGAAGCGTCCGTGAAGCATTAGGCGTCAGGGGTAAGGCGTCAGGAGTAGTTGCGATGGCAACTGATCCAATCTGCGGCATGACGGTCGACCCCGCGAGTGCAGCGGGACGCTACGACTATGAAGGCAAGACCTACGTCTTCTGTAGCCAGGGTTGTCTGAATACGTTTCGCGCCGATCCTGCACGATATGCCAGGATGAAGCCTCTTGCGATGGCGGGAATGCCCGGCGTCGGACGCACTCCACTGCCCATGTCGAAAACGTCTCCGGTTGCCGGCCATTCACAAGGAGAAATTGATCCCGTTTGCGGCATGACGGTGCAGCCGAATTCGGCGGCCGGTTCCTATGAACATAGGGGGAAAACCTACTACTTCTGTTGCCAGGGTTGCCTGGCAAAGTTCATGGCGACGGCGGGAAAATATCTTTCCTCAGAACCTCCTGCGGGCGAAACGACCGCGCAGGCGCCGGATTTGACACAACTGGATCCAACGGTTTCCCATGGGACGGAGCACGACGCTTCCGAATCCCAAGTCGATCCTGTCTGCGGCATGACAGTTTCCCCGAACAGCGCCGCCGGCTCCTATTCCTACCAAGGCAAGACCTATTATTATTGTTCCACCAGCTGCCTCACACGATTCAAGGCCGATCCTCTTTCTTATCTTTCAACCGCAGCGGGTGGTGGATCGAGTTCTGCATCGTTGCGCCAACAGGGAACAGCCTATGTCTGTCCGATGTGTCCTGAGGTCCGTGAAGACAAACAGGTGCCCTGCCCGAAGTGCGGAATGGCCCTTGAGCCGGCTGACCCGCTCCCGGTCGGAACCAAGACGGAATACACCTGCCCCATGCATCCCGAGGTTGTGCAGCCCGAGCCGGGAACCTGTCCCATCTGCGGCATGGCGCTGGAGCCACAAGCCGTGTCTCTTGAAGAAGAGACCAACCCCGAGTTGGTCGAGATGTCCACGCGCTTCTGGTGGTGTCTCGGGCCGGCGTTGGGTGTGTTTGTGCTCGGCATGGGTCATATGATTCCCGGACATCCTCTGGAGCATGTGATACCGGACCACCTGTCGTCATGGCTGCAGTTCATACTGGCGACCCCGGTCGTTCTATGGGGCGGATGGCCGTTTTTCCAGAGGGGCTGGCGCTCGATCATCAACCACAGCCCGAACATGTTTACACTGATCGCCATCGGCACTGGGACGGCTTATGGTTACAGTGTGATCGCAACCGTCTTTCCGACGCTCATTCCTTCGTCGTTTCATCTGGCCGGCGGATCAGTGCCGGTTTATTTCGAAGCCGCCGTGGTGATTACGGTCCTGGTATTGTTGGGACAGGTGTTGGAACTGCGAGCCAGGAGCCGCACGAGCGGAGCCATCCGGGCGCTGCTGGGACTGGCGCCGAAAACAGCGCGACTTCTTCAAGACAATGGGCGGGAAGAGGACATTCCTCTCGAGCATGTCCAAGTCGGCCATCGGGTGCGAGTGCGGTCAGGAGAAAAAGTGCCGGTTGACGGGGTGGTCGTAGAAGGGGCCTCGGTTGTGGATGAGTCGATGGTGACGGGTGAGGCAGTCCCGGTTGAGAAACGTGTCGGAAACCGGGTGACGGGCGGAACGATGAATGGATCGGGGACGATCGTGGTCAAAGCTGATCGCGTCGGCGGCGATACGCTGCTTGCCCAAATCGTGCGCATGGTCAGCGAGGCGCAACGGAGCCGCGCGCCGATTCAGCGCCTGGCCGATAGGGTCGCGGAGTATTTCGTTCCGGCTGTGGTCGGCATTGCGCTCTTGACCGCTGTCGCCTGGAGTATATGGGGACCGCAACCACGATTGGCCTATGCGCTGGTCAGCGCCGTCGCTGTCTTGATTATTGCCTGTCCTTGCGCGTTGGGACTGGCGACGCCCATGTCAATCATGGTCGGGACCGGTCGCGGCGCATCAGCAGGAGTCCTGGTGAGGAAGGCGGAGGTGCTCGAGGTGCTGGAACGAGCCGATGTCCTGCTTGTCGATAAGACCGGCACACTGACCGAAGGCAAGCCGAAACTATTGCAGATCGTCGTCCATTCTCCGTGGACTGAACAGGACGTCGTGCAACTCGCGGGAGCTGTGGAACGGGGCAGCGAGCATCCCCTGGCTGCGGCGGTTGTGTCTGGCGCCGAAGAACGACATCTAAGTCTATTCCCGGTGACAGGCTTTGAATCCGTCACCGGCCACGGTGTCAAAGGCACGGTACAGAACCGCTCGGTCGTCGTCGGTACGGCGGACTTCTTGCGCCAGCAGACCATCTCCTCGTTAGAGGTTGAAGCACTGGAGAGACAAGCAGAAAAGCTCAGGCAGGGGGGACTCACCATCATCTTCGTGGGAATCGATACGAAGGCCGCCGGCCTGTTGGGAGTTGCCGACCCGATCAAAGCGTCCACACCGGAAGCCATTCGGCTCCTTCGCCGGGAAGGAGTTCGACTCGTCATGGTCACGGGCGATCACCGGTTAACGGCGGAAGCCGTCGCCCGACAACTGGGTATTGGCGATGTGAGAGCGCAAGCGCAGCCGGAGGAGAAGCGAGAGATTGTGAAGCAGTTTCAGGTCCAGGGTCATGTGGTGGCAATGGCAGGCGACGGCATCAATGATGCGCCTGCGCTGGCTCAAGCGCACGTTGGAATAGCCATGGGAAACGGGACGGATGTGGCGATGGAAAGTGCCGATGTTACGCTGGTCAAAGGGGATCTGCGAGGGGTCGTCAGGGCCCGCCGCCTGAGTCGCGCGACCATGCGAAATATTCGTCAGAATCTGCTCTTCGCGTTTCTTTACAACGCCATCGGGGTGCCCGTCGCTGCCGGAGTGTTGTATCCGTTCTGGGGCGTTCTCCTCAGTCCAATGATGGCCAGTGCGGCGATGACGTTGAGCTCCGTCTCGGTCATCACCAACGCGTTGCGCCTTCGACGGGCTGAATTATGACTTCTGAGTGCGTGAGAAACAGGGCCGTGATACCGTGTGGGCTGCAATTCGTCCTATCCGTTCTCGCACCATGAAGAGCCAGTCGGCACCATCCCTCCATCCAAGGGTCCTCTGCGCCCCGATCTGTGGAGTGCTGCTTGTCCTATTCGCCGGCATCAGTGAATCTGCGGGCCCGCGCGCGGCAACCAAGCCGATAACCACGGCGGCTACTCCGGATTTACAGGCGCAGGTTCGGGCGACGGCGGCGAAGGTCCTTCCGGCGATCGTCAGCATCGCGTCGACCGTCGTCGTCCACGATCAGGCGTTTAGCGACGAGGGCCTGCCGTTTGGAATGTTTAAGGATGTGCCGCCTCGACGGCAGTATGGTCAGGGGTCGGGAGTGATCGTGTCGCCCGAGGGGTATATCGTGACCAATCATCACGTTGTGGCCGAGGCCGTCGACGTCGAAGTCATTCTTGCGGACCGTCGCCAGTATAAGGGACGCGTGGTCGCTACGGATTCCAAAACCGACGTCGCAGTGGTGAAGATCAGTGCGACGGGGCTGCCGACGGCCGCATGGGGAGATTCCAGTGCGCTGGTGGTCGGAGATTTTGTGTTAGCTATCGGAAATCCACTCGGACTGAGCCGGACCGTGACATTCGGCATCGTGAGCGCAGTGGGGCGTGCGGACGTCGGCGTCGCCGATTTCGAGGACTTTATTCAGACGGACGCGCCGATCAATCCGGGGAATTCCGGCGGAGCATTGGTCAATGTTCACGGTGAGGTGGTGGGAATCAACACCGCGATTGCCAGTCCCACCGGTGGAAGCGTCGGCGTCGGGTTCGCCATTCCCAGCAATATGGCGCGAGCAGCCATGCAAAGTTTGATCAAGACGGGGCGTGTCGTCCGCGGATTCCTTGGCGCGTCCACGCAGGATGTGACACCGCTTTTGGCGAAGGTGTTCCGGCTCCCGGACGTCAAAGGCTCCATTGTGACGGATCTTCCGGCCAAGGGATCTGCCGAACGCGCGGGGTTGAAACGGGGCGATGTCGTCGTGCGGTTCGATGGTCGTGATGTGATGGACAGCGGGCATCTACGGAACCTCATCGCTGCTGTACCGATCGGCAGCAAACACCGTCTCGATCTGGTTCGTGAAGGCAAACCGATGCAGGCGGAGCTTGTCGTGCAAGAGGCTCCGCGCGAGCGGGGACGAAAATCGCAAACGGCGTCCTCTTCCAATCTGACCGCGCATCCTCTGGCCGGCGTCATTGTTGACGAGGTGACGCCCGCCTTGGCACGACAGATGGATCTCAACGCCACCTCGGGATTGGTCGTGACCGATATTGAAGAAGGCAGCATAGCGGAGATCGCCGGTCTCCAGCCCGGCGATCTGCTTCTCGAACTCAATCGCCAGCCCCTTGCCAATTTCAGCACGTTTCAACGTCTCGCCGAACCGCTCAGGCCGACCGATCTCGCCCTCCTCTTGATCAACCGCCAGGGAGCGGTACTGTATATTCCGATCCAAGGAGAATAGGGGGCGCGCAACCGCGCAGCCTTCTTTGCTCGCAGACCGCGCACACTCAGAAGGCTGGAAGGAAGCAGCCAGGCCATCCTTCGTGCTCGCAGAGGCCGCACGATCGGAATGTGCTCCCTCAATGCGCGCAGTGAAGGACGGTCTGACTGCTCCCTTTAATGAGAGGAATCCACCTGGGAGATGACGCGCCCGGTCGCTGTCAAGGAGGGCGGGTGAGAACAATGCGCGCCGTGTGAGGTCGCTCTGGTCCTCTTGGGGAAAGAGTTCGTGGACTGAATCGGAATTCTGGGATTTCCGATCTGCAGTAGCGGTCGGGTTTCGCACAGTGAAACTTCACAACGAAGGAGTGGGAAAGATTCTTCGGTGACCGGCCTTACCGTAAGACGTGTCCAGACCTGCCTGATCCCATCAAACCAACAGAGGCAGAAGGCACGACGGGATGAGCATCTGGCTCCGAAAGAGTTTGTTCTACACGGTCATAACACCCCACGGCCACAACACCCGCCATCCATCGACCAGTCCACAAACTCACTGAGTTCATTTCCCCTGTTTCCGCTCTGAGACAAGAGAAACGGTACCGGGAGTCTTTTTAGACCACACAAGAAATCCCCCTCACCGTCACCTCTCCCCAACGGGTGCGAGGCGAACTTAAAATTATTCCTGAAATGAATCTCGGAAAGGGCTAACTCACGCGGCGGGGGATCGAGTTCGAGCCAATGAACAGATCGGCAGAGACGTGGAAGAAGTCGGCCAGAGCTCGTGCGTGAGTCTTGCTGATCGCCCGCTTGCCGTTGAGACTTCCGAGCGACGCCCTTCGAGCCGAACAGCTTCCCCACGTCTTTGTGTGTCAGGCTGCGGGCCTCCATTAGGTGATGGAGTATCTCGTGCGCGGTGCCACGCTCACTCGCATAGTGCGTCTCTTCATACCGATCGATTAAAGTGACGAGCAAATCCAGGAGTTTGACCTCCACTGCTGACAGGTCGTCTTCATCACGACTCATCAACTCTTTCACAGTGGCGCGTAAGCGGTCGTATTCGGATTCCGTTGTGATCACCATGGGGAGCGCCACCGTATCGAGAGTCTTTTTAAAGCCTTTTTGTCGTTGAGTAAGGCCGGCGCGCATGCAGCTAGATCTTTCATTCTATACCAACACTTTCCTCTGCTGCTGGATGTGTTTTGTGACCCTGCCCGGCATGGCTTTTTCCGCCAACCGCAATTCATACGTCTTCTGGAGGTTCATCCAGAACTCAGCCGACGTGTTGAAGAACGTGGCCAAGCGCACCGCCGTATCGCCGGTGATTCCGCGCTGTTCCTTGACAATAGCCGTGATCCGGTTCGCCGGAACGTCGAGTGCTTTAGCCAACATGTTGGCGTTCAAAGGCGGCTCCGAAGGCTTCATGAATTCCTCAAGGAGGATCTCCCCTGGATGTACCGGCCGCATGCCGTTCTTTACCATGTCATCTTCTCCCTCAGTGATAATCTACGATTTCGACCTCATGAGGCCCGTCAGTTTTCCATAGAAAGCAAATTCGCCACTGGTCATTGATCCGGATGCTATGATGACCGGCTCGGTCCCCTTTCATTTTCTCCAGCCGGTTTGCCAGAGGTGAAAGCAGGTCGCATAAGTCGGATGCACTATCCAGCATCATCAGCTTCCGCTCAGCCGCTTTCGTAAAACCGGAAAATTCTCTTACGATCTCACCCGCAAAGAGCTTTTCCGTTCTCTTATCCTTGAAGCTTCTGATCACTTATAGGTTATCACAGTTTTACGCTTTACGTAACCAGTACAAATTGTACCCGGTTACTCTCCACGTTAGAAGCAAAAACGCGTCCTTCGCAGCGGAATCCCTCTGGATAGAAGTTCTTGAGTGAGCAAGAGTAAGCTATTATGCGAGCCATTTATCCGGCTACTATGGAGGCGGCCATGCCGCACGTCGATCAATTCGTCTCCGTGACGGAGGCCAAAAACAAGTTGCCTGACCTTATTCGTCGGCTGAAGACCAGGACGGAGGTCGTGGCGATTACCCGGGATGGTGTGCCCGCCGCTGTGCTGCTCAGTATCGACCAGTTCGAGGGTTTGATGGAAACAGTGGAAATTCTTAGCGATCCAAAAACAATGCGTTCACTGAGACGATCGATGAAACAGGTTCAGGACGGCAAATGGGTCTCTCATGGGACTGTGTTTGGACGCGAGGTTCTCTGACGCTCTATCGCACTCGGTGTACCCTGAAAGCAAGCACCTACCTGGATGTGGTCTTCGTCGGTCCCAGGCGGAACGTCTACGAAGAATTGAGAACCCTTTTTCTGAAGCAAGCCCGGTAGGGGAGTTGGCGCCAGGGCGACCTCATATTCACGACAGGCGCAACGACATGGGTTGCGTCATGACCGTCTCATTGATGAGGCTGGGTTGAGACGCCTGAGAGTGTAGTTGATTAAATCTGCTCGTTGTATTACTCTCCGTGCCATCTTTTAATAATTCGTAGCACTGCTATCACGCATGAAGAAGCTCGTCCGGTTCGGCGTGTCGCTTGATCGTCATCTGCTTGATCATTTCGACCGCCACATCAAGACCAAACGGTACACGAACCGGTCGGAGGCGCTACGTGACCTGATAAGAGACAACCTGGTCGGCGAGGAATGGTCAGAGAACAAAGACACCGTTGGGACCATCACGTTTGTCTATGATCATCATGTGAGGAACCTCACGAACAAGCTGACGAATCTTCAACACGACTTCCAGGGACTTGTGCTGACCGGCATGCATGTGCATCTCGACCATGACCACTGCCTGGAAGTACTGGTGGTGAAGGGGAAGGGGGCTCAGATCAAGAAAGTGGCCGATGCGATCCTCAGTATCAAGGGGGTCAAACATGGCAAATTGGCTATGACGACGACAGGCAAAGCCTTGAGTGTGTGATGAAGATCTGTATCGTGGACGGACGCGGGGGTGGGATCGGTAGCCGTATTGTCGAAGGTCTCCGAGGACTGGCCATAGACGGGCATACGGTCGTTGGGTTGGGGCTGAACGTGGTTTCTGCAGCAGCCATGGCTCGTGCCGGCGCGACACAGATCGAGACGAAAGAGCAAGCGATTACTCAACAGCTGGGGAGTGCGGACATGATTATCGGTCCCCTCAGTTTGCTCATTCCGGGAGCCATGCTGGGCGAAGTGACTCCGCTGGTCGTGCAAGCCGTGCTGGAATCGCACGCCCAGAAATTTCTCCTTCCGATTAATCGACGCAAAGTAGAGGTCATCGGCACGGAGGGGCGCACCCTCGATATGCTGATCCTCCACGCGATTCAACGTGTCCATCAGGCAGCCACCGCTCCCGTCACAGCATGAACGGTTTCCGCGGAGCAGGAGGCTCTGTTCAGGGTTTCCAGCTGCCATCGGCGCTGCCTTGGGAAGTGGTCTTTCGGCGCCACCCGCGTCTGCGGCAATCATTGCAAAGGGGAGACGATCTCATGCTGACCGGCTGACCACATTATATTTGACTCCGCCTCAATGAGACTGAGATGCTATCGCCCAATTCATATCAAACGGCCTATATACCTAGATATCGGAGACGGGACGTAGCCCCCTTTCAGCGGAAAGGAAGACGTGTATGGCAGGCATGACACAATTCATTGACCGGCATTATCGGCATTTTAATGCGGCCGTGGTCAAAGATGCCGCGCAAGCGTATCGTGCACACCTGGATCAGGGCGGACTGATGTTGATGACGCTAGCCGGCGCCATGAGCACGGCAGAACTGGGGTTGTCACTCGCGGAGATGATCAGGCAGAACAAGGTCCATGCCATTGCATGCACGGGGGCCAATTTGGAGGAAGACCTCTTCAATCTGGTGGCCCATGATCACTATGTGCGTCTGGCGCAGTATCGAGAGTTGACCGCGCACGATGAGCAGGCCCTTCTCGAGAAGCATCTCAATCGCGTGACGGATACGTGCATTCCTGAAGCGGAAGCAATGCGTAGAGTGGAACGCGTCCTGGCGGAAGAGTGGCTGTCTATGGATAGAAAGGGTGAACGGTGTTTTCCGCACGAGTTGTTTTACCATGCGATTCGGGAGAACAAGCTCAAAGAGCATTACCAAATTGATCCTACCGACAGCTGGCTGTATGCCGCGGCCGAACGGGATCTGCCGATATTCGTGCCGGGCTGGGAAGATTCCACCATTGGGAACATGTACGCGGCGCAATGCCTTGCCGGCAAACTTCAGAATCTGCATACCGTGCGGACCGGAATTGAATACATGATGGCACTGGCTCAGTGGTATCAGCGGACTATGGAAAAACGGAGCATAGGATTCTTCCAAATCGGCGGGGGCATCGCGGGCGATTTCCCGATCTGCGTTGTTCCGATGCTGTCTCAGGATGTGCGACTCGAGAATGTCAGGTTGTGGGGATACTTCTGCCAGATCAGCGATTCGACGACGAGCTATGGATCGTATTCGGGCGCCGTTCCGAATGAAAAGATCACGTGGGGCAAGCTTGGCGCAGACACTCCGAAATTTGTCATCGAATCCGATGCCACGATCGTCGCGCCGTTGATATTTGCCTACGTTCTAGGATGGTGACGCCATGGATCTTTCGAAGGCGCGTGTCTTGGTCACGGGCGGTGCGGGATTCATCGGAAGCGCCCTGGTGTGGGCGCTCAATCGGCGTGGTTGCGACAATATCGTCATCGTTGATGAGCTGGAATGCAGCGAAAAATGGCGCCATTTGGGCCCGCTGCGGTTTTCCGACTACCTTGAAGCCAATGATTTGTTGCCTGCCCTCGGCAGCCATGCGCTCGGCAAGTTCAGACTGATTGTTCACCTCGGCGCCTGTTCCTCGACGACCGAGCGCAACGTAGGCTATTTGGTGAAAAACAACTTTGAGTTCACCAAGAGACTCGCAACCTGGGGGTTGGAGAGTGGGGCCAGATTTGTGTACGCCTCCTCGGCAGCGACATATGGGGACGGCGGCATGGGGATGAGTGACGCCGAACCGCGTCCCGAGCGATTACGCCCCTTGAATGCCTACGGCTTCTCGAAACACTTATTTGACCGGTATGCCGGTCACCATGGACTACTGGATCGCATTGTGGGGCTCAAGTATTTTAATGTCTTTGGACCGAACGAAGATCATAAGGGGGAGATGCGCAGCGTCGTTCATAAAGCATTCGTGCAGGTGCAGCAGACCGGTCGCATTCAACTCTTCAAGAGCTACCGGCCCGAGTATCGAGACGGCGAGCAACAACGCGATTTCCTCTACGTGAAGGATGCCGTGGCCATGACGCTGCATCTCGCGACGAGCGAAAAGGCGACGGGATTATTTAACATCGGGTCAGGGAAAGCCCACACCTGGCTTGACCTCTCATCCGCGGTTTTTCAGGCGCTGGGACGCGAGCCTCACGTCGAATTTATCGAGATGCCGGAAGATCTGCGCGCGCGCTATCAGTATTTTACTGAAGCGGATATCGGCAAGCTTCGTGCGGTCGGCTATGCAGAGCCTGTCACTCCTCTGGCGGTGGCGGTCAAGGATTACGTGGTCAACTATTTGGTGCCTGGAAAAGAGTTGGATCCCGCTGCCGACGGCGAATCGAAACCGGTTCCAGGCAGCAGGGACAACGTTTCGTCAGAACCGGCATGAGAAGATCATCTTGCGCATCCGCCGCCGGAGGGATGCAGTGAACGCGATAGAGCTCTTCAGCATCGTGGGGCGGACTCGGTCAGGAGTCTCCCTGATCGTGAACAGACCGGGCTGAGTCCCGGGCGGTCACGAACTCCCGTTTCTTCCTTCCTTTGAACATCCAGATCACGAGGGTCTGGGCCGGCTGGAGAGGCAGCCGAGGCCCGCTTTAGATCTTCGTGGACGCCTCATCTGTCCACACCTGTGGAAGGCATGGGGCCTATGGGACGTTCTTGGTTGGCGGTCTGTATTGGTCTCTGCTCGATTCTGACTGGAGCAACGGCATGGGCGCACGATCCGGATGTTCCTGAAGTGACTGTGCCGGAAATTTCCGTGCAGGCTGATCGGCCGGTCGCCGCGTCGTCGCAACAGTTCATTCCCGACAAAGAATACGTACTTCAACCGCAAGGCAGGCCAGCGCAGGTTCTGCGGTTGATTCCCGGCCTCATTACCGTGGAACACTCCGGCGGCGCCGGAAAGGCCGATCAGTATTTTCTGCGCGGATTCGATGCCGACCACGGGACGGATGTGGCGTTCTTCACCGACGGGATGCCGATCAACTTTCGTTCCCACGCCCATGGCCAGGGCTACGCCGATCTGAATTTCATCATTCCAGAAACGATCGAGGGCCTTGACGCATACAAAGGCGCCTATCATGTCGAAGTGGGGGATTTCGCGACAGCGGGAGCCGTCAACTTCAAGACGCGGCAGGTCGTCCGCGAGGGATTGATGCAGGCGGCGGGGGGGCAGTTCGACACCCAGCGGTATCTCTTGATGCTCTCCCCGACGAAGGATAAGGTACGGACCCTCTTTGCCGCGGAGGGTTATTACACCAATGGGCCGTTTTTGAATGACAATCGCTACTTTCGTGCGAACCTCTTGGGAAAAGTGACCCTGAATCCGACCAGTCGATCGGAATTGAGTCTTACCGGGACGTTCCAGAAGTCCCAGTGGAATGCCTCAGGCGAGATTCCATTGCGGGCGGTACAGGATGGATCACTCGACCGATTTGGGGCGGTCGATCCGTCCGAAGGAGGAAACACCACTCGATCGACGGCCCGCTTGAACTACCACTACGATACCCCGTCCGGCGGCCGATTCTTCGCAAACGCCTATGGCCAGTATTACAAGTTCGATCTGTTCACCAACTTCACCTTCTTTCTCAATGACCCGGTGAACGGAGATGGGATCCAGCAGTCGGATCGACGGGTCATGTATGGGGGAGACATCGGGTATCAGCACAGCGGCCGGGTGCTGGATATGGACAGTTCCGTAACTGTGGGTGTGCAATCGCGGGTGGATGATGTCCATGCGCGACTCGGCACCCAGACCACGCGCAATCCCTTGGGAACGACGATTGACAGCGATATTATTGTAGCGTCCTATGCCCCATTTGTAAGGCTGGACGTGCAACCGACCTCATGGATGCGTGTGACCGGCGGAGTTCGCAGCGAAGTGTTTACGTTTGATGTCCGGAACCGCTGTGCTGATTGTCCCGAACAGCCGTCGGGAACGACGAGTTCCGGGATCGTATTACCCAAGGCAAATCTTATTCTTGGTCCCTGGCTCCGGACCGAATTCTTTGCGAACTATGGCGAAGGATTTCACAGCAATGATGCGCGATCCGCTGTGGTGCCGGGATCATCGCCGCTGTCACGGGCGAGAACGTATGAGGTGGGTGTCCGTTCAAGACCCTGGGGACCGGAGAGGCTTGAACTCATCGCCACGTTGTGGGCGATCGATCTCAACTCGGAGCTCGTCTTCGTCGGAGATGAGGGCACGACCGAGGCGCGCGCTGCGACACGGAGGCGCGGAGTGGAAGTGGCGGCTCGGGGACAGATCGCCGGCCCCTTGTACTTTAATGGCAGTCTCACCTGGTCGCATGCCGAGTTCAAGAATGGCGATGCGATTCCACTGGCTCCGGAACTTACCGGGTATGGGGCGGTGATTCTGCGGTGGCCGGAAGGACTCACGTCGCAACTGCAAGCCACCTACCTGGGGGTGCGACCCTTGACCGAGGACCGGAGCATCAC
>JBEVJJ010000031.1:0-3592 GCA_040510255.1 Nitrospiraceae bacterium
GAGGAACGGTCTCCGCCCGGACACGCATTCGAGCTTGCCACTGATGTCTTCGCTTGGCACAGGGCCCAACCTTGCCAGGCTGCGGGTGTACTCCTGTCGCCGGATGTCCGAAACGGACCAAATTATCTGCGGAAGATATTCCTGACCTGGATGGGATAAGACCTGCCGCCGCGTGGCAGGCCACTGCTCGTCTCACGGCCTCAAGGACGCAGGAAATGTGGGATGCGCATGAGCGAGCTCTTAACCGGCTGGCGCGGACCTTCACAACGCAGGTCGGAGCCCTGGAGCGTTACCGCAGCAAAGGCGCGCAAAGGGGAGGTCTACGTCGAGCCTGTCACCAACGAACGAAGGCGGCAAAGCTATCGTTGGTTCGGTCAGCCGTGGGGGGAGAAATGGGGCATCGACGAAAATGGCGATTAACCCCATGCACAAGGCGCATGCCGCGCCTCCATGCGCCGCCAAGAGCAAGCGGAGCGGGATGCAGTGACAAGCACCAGCCATTAAAGGCAACCAAAGTGACCGCAATGACGATGATGAGTGCGAAAACGGCACCCACGCCACCTCGTGGCCGATCACCGAATGAACTGGAGTAACTCATAGCGTGCTAATTCCGAGATCGTTCCACTTCCGTTTGGCGAGACCGGAATCGATCTGAGTTCGTGACAGGAAGTGTTATGCTCAATATCGATGCCCTGGATGTGAATTACTTCATTAGTGGCGGATACGAACGGAGACGCGCGGAGCCGCGGATTAGTTAGTAGCGAGCGGTCCGAAGAGGACCAAATGGGTCCGTCATAGTGATGCGGCTCCGAGGAGCCCCCGCCATCTTCAATCCCTGGTCAAGGGCATCTTTCAGGCTCTCCGTTTGGTAGACGGTATCCTCAAGGCCACCGAAAAAATTGATGCGGTGGACTTGGCCTTTCTTACTGATGACGATACCGACTGTGCGGAGTTGCGCTTGGACGGATTTGTATGTGAGTGACATGAGACTCCAGTCCCTTGGGGCTTCGCTGGTGTCGTAAGCTCCCACCACGGCACCACGAATCCATCGCAAGGCCTATGCCAAGGATAGGCGTAGGGTCTTATCCATTGAGGCAACAGGAAAATCTTGGAGGAACCAAAGGGCTAAGCTCGTTCCGAGCCCGTAGTCTTAACCGTAGCCAGTTTACCTAACGGAAGGGCCATTAAGATGGGCAATCCTCCCCGTCTTGCGGGCCACTAGCAGGCTGTTGAAAAAGGCGCTCGCCGCAAGGCGGTGACCGTGGTTCATTGGCTCCGACGAGATTCGGAGGGTGACGGCGCGCGGCGGCGAGAACTCAGGCTTCGTCTGCGAGCGCGACTGACTTCTTCAACAGCTGCAAGACGATAGGTGTAGCCGCTCCCTGTGGTGGGTCATTCGAAGCTGGGTCGTCGGTGCCGTGAGAGCGTTTCAGACAGGTCAAAGAGAGACCGAAGCAGTTCTCCCATCGCTCTGCTATTAGGAAGCCCGTCTTCTTCAACCGACTTCGCGAGCCTCTCAACATCTGCGCCGTTGGATGCCCAGACATCCGGTCTCGGACGTTCGGAGGGCTGTTTCATTGGCCTCTCATTGAACTGGCGGCTCATACAGATTTTGTACAATCTATCGAGGAGCTTTCGCGACACAACCAATGCTTCCGATTAAACGTGTGAAGTTGGGGATGTTCCGATAACCGGCAGATTCACGCTACAGGACCGAGCTTGCGATAAACCCACTCTGATCTCACGAAAGTGGACAGCGGGAACGCTGATGGCGGGGGTACAGTGCAGGGGTCCCGCTGCCGCTACCGCAAGACTGCATCGGCAGCCCGGAACTGTACCGTGCGGAGAACTCTCACTACAGGCGTAGGGTTCTCATCACATGGGATTGTGGAAAAATATCAGGAGGATACCAAAAGGGGCATCATGGCTCCTCCTGTACGGTAGACCCACCGCTAAGGCATATTACGTAACGGAATGTGTCGGGTATGTGAAGGCTGTTCTGCTTGGACGATGATCATCCAATAGACGTAATCGGCAAAGCGTTTCAAGAAGCAGATTCTTCCTCGTTTCCGTCCGAACAGCCTAAGCGACGAGACATCCCTCAGTCAGAACGTGATGCCGATCGCCGGTATCGGCTTTGCGGCTGCGCAGGATGCCGTCATTGCTCCCGAACGGGAAGCAATCATCAAGACATATGTGACCGAGCAGAAGGCCCAATCCATCGAAGCCCTGCGGAGGTTCAGATTACCGTCGGCTCGACCTTGCCGGACACGGTTGAACTGCACGAGTCGATGTTCCAGACATAAAGTATCAGCACGTAGTCGTAGGCGAAAAGACCATTCTGGTCGACCCAGGCACCCGCAAAATTGTGCACACTATGAACTGAGTCGAGTCCAACTCCCCTGAACACCATGGCCATCCAGTAGCTGGGACCGGCCATTCCGGTGCGAGTCCGTCTTTAACGATGCCTGTCGAACGCGGGGGATCGGACCATAGAGCGAGGATGGCAAGCGGCTTGCTGAGGCGATGATCCATCACTCGCAAATTGGCCTTTGGACGACTACCGGCTAATGAGGGTCCTCGAACCGGCAATCGCGGTTCGCCACAGCGTAGGACGCCAAACGGCATGTCGAGCACGTGGTGATTGGGGCGCAGTTGCAGTTGAAGGCCGGAGGCAAATCCGGCAACACGGGAGGCACCCACCAGCAGCATTCCATCTACACCTACGTCGACCGTGGTCCCTGATGAAGGCGTCAGGGGCTGCCGTTGGAGTGTTCACCAACGCGACGATCGATGCTTCTGTCGAGCGTAAAGGGCGGCGTTGCGCAAGTTGGCAACCAGCTGGGTGACACTGTCGACGAGGTCAAATTCCTTGAGGTTCGGGAACGCGGCGAATGCGGCCAGGAGTTCATCCATGAAGGGCGCCGAGGCGGGAAACTGGACCAGACCATCATAGACGTGAATCAGGGCCTTGCTGAACCGGTCGATCTTGCCTTCGTTGGTGTTTCCATCACTGCTCACGTTGAACACATGATGCCATCCGGTTTGGCGGAACTCCTGATAGATGCCGAGACCGACCCCGCGATGATCCAGAATGATCATTTCCGGCCGGTCTATGTTGTCGTGGGCTTTGATCAAGGCGCGGACGTCGGGAAGTTCGCGTCTCACCTTGACCACATCAAACAGGTAGAGGACGTCGTGTCCTGCGGCGTTCCGCGCCAGGCCCCATTTTGTGCAAACCGAGGCATTGCCTTCGACGGTTGCGCCAATATCCCAGCTGTGGATGATGAGTTCAAAGGCCGGCGCTTTGTCATAGCGCGCCAGCCGCTCGATGGAGCACAGGCTGGAGCCTCCGAAGCGCGGCCGCTGCTGGTACTGGGACTCATAGGCATGCGGTGCGATCTCCGACTTCAGGGTGTCAAGCTGTTGTTGGGTCATGCGGCCGGGGTTAAGCAGGTCTCCCGGCTGACGAGTCATCAGCACTTCATTTCGCCATGACAGGAACTCTTCTGGTTTCTCTGCCACCAGCGGAAGCGCGAGCGTGAAATAGCCGCTGTTTTTCTGCAGCGTCCCGGCTAGATCGTCCGGCGCA